>NZ_JAUBQU010000021.1:0-70923 GCF_036701435.1 Microcoleus sp. Pol12A5 | reverse complement strand
ACGCGGTTGAGATAAGGATGAATATGAGTGCCGCCGTGATTTTCTTTAACAGTCATGCTCGGTTTTCCCGGATACTGTCGCTTGAAAGCATCGGCGTAGCTTTCATACAAAGAACCGCCTGGTGGAACTTTAGCAAGTCTTTCCATGTACTCAACAGAATGACGAGTCCATTCGTGGTTAATTTCTGGGATGGGAGTATACTCTGGTAAATCATAAATTGCTGACTCAATCGCTTTGTATTGTTCGGGCAACAATTGCGGCTTGGGATAGGGATTTTGCATCCCGAATCTATTGGCAATAAAAATGGCTCGCGGCCGGATTTGCGGGACTCCATAGGTGGCTGATTCCAGAACAGCAACGGAAACGTGGGGATAGCCAATTTCCTCAAAAGCCTCGCAAATGGCTTGCTTAACAGCTCCTTTTTGTATAGTCAATATTCCCGGTACGTTTTCCATGACAACATACCAAGGACGTATTTCAGAGACAACGCGGACAAACTCTCTAAATAAGCGATTTCGAGGGTCGTTGGGGTCGCGTTTTCCTGCAACTGAGAAGCCTTGACACGGCGGCCCACCTACAACAACATGAACTTCTGGCGAACCTATTTCAGCGAGCAACTTTTGGGGATTTAAGTTTTTTATATCGTCGCACAAGTGATGGCAATCTGGAAAGTTTTTTGTATGAGTTGCCGAGGCGATCGCATTAATTTCAACACTTGCTACTGGTCGAAAACCTGCTTGCAATAAACCTTGCGTCATACCGCCCGCACCGCAAAAAAGATCGACAAATGTATAGTCTGATTTTGGCAGTGACTGAGATTCAACATCAATGAATATCTTGTACGGATCGCAGTCATTTGCTTCTAGTTCGCGTTGGATGCGTTCGTAACGCCCTAATTTTGCTTTCTTCTGCTTTTTGACAGGAATTGGTTCAGACTCATTTGAGAATAAAGACAGTTGTATTGCTTCCATTTTATATTTGTTTACTGCATTCTATCTGATGTTGCCGACTTGGGGCAGGGTGTAGAGATCGATCGCACTTAGAGTCGGAGAGTGCGATCGTCCTATTGTACATCTGCGCGGGGATGCAAGACTCAGAAACCCTGTTTCTCAAAGCAACCAGGTTTTTTTTGTAGTTTGGGCGATCCGCTACAATATGCTAAACCTCGTTAGCTGGCATTCTTCTCTATTCGCCAATAAATGGTTCCAAAGGAATAGCAATTAATATTTTGGCTTGACTTCGCCCTTGAGTGCATTGACTCAAAAAGTATTGCGATTTTCAGGGTTATTCGCTAGAATAGCCAACCTGTCACGTAAAAACCTCCCACCAACGAGACAGACATTTCTCACATCCGCTTATGACCATTGCCTATACTCCACCTTGGCTGCTGAACAACGGCCTATTGATGACGTTGTACACCGCATTAAGGGCTAGTCGCCGCTGGGAAAAGACGATCGCTTACCCAGAGCCCCCTTACCGAGAACACATCTTTACGGGTGCCTGTGGAGTCCCGATTTTCGGCTGGGTTGCCATACCCGAAAATCCCCGATATACCATTGTCGGCACTTACGGCATTACTGGCGATCTGGATAATCAATGGTATCTCAAGCTACTAGGCCGTAAAGCCTATGCCCAAGGCTGTGCAGTGGTATTATTTGACTGGCGAGCTCACGGCAAAACTGCCCAACTCTCTCCCACCCTGACTTCTGATGGCCTATACGAAGGCGAAGATTTCGTTCGGATTGCTGCCGCTGCTAAAGAAATGGGATGTCCCGCCCCTTTTTGGTTTACGGGTTATTCCTTGGGCGGACAATTAGCCTTGTGGGCGGTAAAATCAGCTCAGACGATCGCCGATTGGGGGCCTGACTTAGGGCTCGAAGAGTCAGAACTAGCAGGCGCGGCGGTGATTTGCCCCAGCTTGGACTCGAACCGTTCTCTGTCTTATCTAGTTAAAGATGAGTGGGGGAAATTTTTAGAAAAAGCCATCGCGCGACAGTTAAAAAAACTAGCAAAAGACATCGCCGCATCGCATCCAGGGGCGATCGATCCTGCCGCTATTGCACGCGCCAACAGCATTTGGGGCTTTGACCAGGAACTGGTAATTGGCCCGTTAGGTTTCTCCTCTGTGGAAGAATACTATGACGCTAGCAGCGCTCTACACATTTTGCCTCACCTCAAAAAACCGACTTTCATCCTTTATGCAGCGGATGATCCGATGTTTGACCCGGTGCTTGTCTCTGAGTTGCAAGCCATTAGCGCGAACAATCCAGCCTTAGAATTATTGCTGACAGCCTACGGCGGTCATGTTGGGTATATCAGTAGTAAACGTTGTCAGCATCAATTTGCTGATAGCGATCGGTGGTGGGCATGGAATCGGATTTTACAGTGGTTCGATGCCTTGAGTGTTGATGAAGATTATCAAATAAAACCTTAACACTCCTCGGCAATAGTGGCGGGGAGGAAAGGATTAGGGGGTTTAATCGATCTAGTCCAGAACCTTAAAACTATTTTGCAAAAACACTAGACATCTGGGCACAAGCTGAATGGCTCACTGGGACACAATTGTGCATAATTTGCACAGCCAGGTGACTTAACCTCGATGTGACGACAGCATAAGGAGTAGAAGGAATTCTAGTTAAAAACTGGTGAATAAATATCGATTAATTTATTCGTTTTTTTGATAACTGTGTCAGTTATTAACTAGGTAAAACTAAAGCTCGAACTCTCAATCTAATCAAACCGCAAAGAGCGATAATTACTCTCTCGTATTTAGAGTTCGCTGTAGTTGGCTAGCATTGTTAGTGTTATCTTCCCACGTCCTTGATTGATGCCCTCGTCCTCGGCAACAACAAACAGCACCGCCTCGTACAAAATCTTATGTTAGTTGAGAGACGGGGGGATCGCATCAAAACCAAAGAAACCGGGTTTTTGGCCGCTGCTGTCGGTTTTAACGCCGTATTCTCGTAAAAAACCGGTTTCTGAGTACCCGCGCGTCGATTTTCAGCTTTTAGAGAGATGTAAAAACTCGCCCGATCGCTACACTATTAACTAGGAACTCAGCAATTTTGGAGAAGAGGTGAATTGAAATTCGTTTCCGACCCGCAAATAAAAGTTAAAATCCGCAAAATGAACGAGCGGGTGCGGTGGCAAGAAAAATCGATCGTCGATCGGGGAATCGACCAAACTCGGATGGTTTTGGAATCTCCAACCACCGACTCTCCAGAGTTTTCGTTTTTAGTCGTAGGCGATAGCGGCACGGGCAATCACCGCGGCTACAATCCCCAGCGGCAGATTGCCGAACAGATGGTCTCCGAGCGCGAAACTTGCCGTTTCGTCCTCCACACGGGCGATGTAGTTTATCTCGTCGGTTCCAGCGAATATTACTTGCAAAACTTTATTCGCCCCTACCGAGAATTTATCGTCGGCGGCGAGCATCCCTCTCGCATTGCCTACGATCGCATGGTGTTTAACTTTCCCTTTTTGCCCGTACCGGGAAACCACGACTATTACGACTTGCCGATAGTCTACGGCATTCTGTCGGCGACAGCTTTGCCGCTGCGCCGGCTGTTGGGTTCCAAGTTGGATCTCGATGTCGGCTGGCACGGTTCCGATCGCGGAAATACCTACGCCAAAGCGTTTCTCGACTACCTGCAAGCTCACAAAATGCCGGGAGAACTCGATCGCCACCTAGACGCCCACTACACCGCCAGCACCAGCACAGGCCGCTGCCTCCGCTACCAACCCGGACGCTTTACCCGCTTACCCAACCGCTACTACACCTTCCGCAGCGGCGGCATCGACTTCTTCGCCCTCGACTCCAACACCTTCAACGAACCGTTACCGATCCCGAAAACCAAACAGGGCGACATTCGCCGCCAGAATTTGGAACTCGATCGCCAGAAATTGGAACAAGAAAAATTGGTAATGCTCGAAATGTGCGATCGGCTCAACCCCCAAATTCCCGAGGAAGCCGAACAGCTAGACGACTTAGCCGCCAAGTTAGAGCAAGTTGACGAAATGTTGATGGATATTGACAAACAACTGTCGCCCGACAAAAAAGCCGGCACCGACGTTGAACAGCTCGAATGGCTGAAAAAAAGGCTGATTGACTCTTGGCGCGATTCCGAGGTGCGGGGGCGGGTAATTTACCTGCACCACCCCCCCTACGTCACAGAGGCCACAAAGTGGAATCAAGCTCAAACTTTGGCTGTTCGGTTGCGATTGCGCGAGGTGCTCGACTGGGTGGCCGATGCAGTTGGGGAAGTGGCGCGGGGGCGTCCGCTAGTAGATTTGGTGCTGACTGGCCACGCTCACTGTTTAGAATACCTGCGGACTGGGGATACCGGACACGGCGACTCTGGGATTAATTGGATTGTCTGCGGGGGAAGCGGCCACAGTCTCCGCCGCCAGCGCCCGGAAGGGCCGGTGTTGCAAGAAGGATTGAGTCCTGAAGCTTATCGGTTGGCGCGGCAGTCTGGTTCCGAAACAGCCAGCCGGCGGGTAGCGGAATCTTTGCTATTTGTCGGCCGCAGCGGTCAAGGTTCCCACAAACGCCGTCCTTATTCGTGTTTGCGGATTGATGTTCTCGATGGGTGTCCCCCGAAGTTCCGCATCAGACCTTTGGTTGTGGAACGATTTGAGGGGAAATGGCAGGATATCTCGATCGAACCTTTTGTGATTTAACTTTCGTTTTTGTCCAAATCTCGATCGCCCTTAAAAAGGTGGACTTTAACCGATTGTTCCCCACTTTTTAAGGTTAGGGGGGATCGAGAGCCGAATGCTGGCACAAAATACTCGTATTAACTTAATTGAGGAGAAAAATTCAATGATTGCTAACTTAACCGCAACGGGCTGGGAAATAATTTACCACCGGGCCCACGCTTTGCTCGCGGCGCAACTTGGCGGACAGTGGAAGCGCTCGAAATCTCCGGTTCGCCTCTACGAAACCATAGCGGCTATTTCGCATCACGATGATTTGGAGAAAGAATGGGAAGAAAATATTTTGACTGAAGCGGGCGCGCCCTTTGATTTTACCTTGCAGACTGAAACTTCTCTGCCGAAAATTAAAGCCATGACGGAGAATTCCCTATATCGCGGTAGGTGGGTAGCAATGCTGATTTCTATGCACATGAGCTATCTCAATGAAGGAAAGCGGGGAGAGTCGAAGGAACTAGACGAGTTTTTGGACGAACAACTGGAAAATCAAAAAAAATGGCAAAAAGAGTTGAATATTTCTCAGGAAGATGCTAAGGCAGCTTATGCTTTTTTCCAGTGGTGCGATCGGCTATCATTAATTCTTTGCAGCCGCGAGTTACCCGCCGGAGAACGAGCTTTAGAAATTAGTGTCGGCCCGGACGGCAAGCGCTACGATATTGTACAGCACAGCAATGAACTCGTGACTGTAACTCCTTGGCCTTTTGAAGAAGATAAATTTACTGTTAACGTCGAAGCGTGCCTTTTGGATAAAGTCAAGTTCGACAGCAACAAGGAAATCAAGGAAGCGTTGCACAAAGCTCGGCGCGAAGTCTTAGAGTGGACTTTTGTCAAGTCTTAATTAAACCTTTGAAAAATAGGTGAAGGTTGTTGTCGGAGTTTAGCGGGCATGGCATTTGTGTTAACTTAATGTTAAAACCATGTCTAAATTAGGGTTATAGTTGAGTCTTGCTCCCCCTTAACTCCCCTTAATAACGGGGGGATAAGAACAGTCAAAATGGGTTTTATTGAGGGGGATGCGATGGCGCTCGAAACTTGGATACAAACCAAAACAATCTAGGATTTCCGTTCAGCCATTACCCATTACCTATTACCAACTATGAAACGTTCAGCTTGCCTAATTTTCAATCCCGCCGCCGGCAACAGCGATCCCGACCAAGACTTAGCTAGAATTAAGGAACTTTTAGAGCCTTTGATTGACTTAGACATTCGGCTGACCACCCGCGAATTAGACGCCGATGAAATCGCCCGCGAAGCAGTTGCCAGGGGGGTTGAGGCAATTATTGCTTCCGGGGGCGACGGCACCTTGTCCGCAGTTGCTGGGGCGATTGTCGGCACAAATATTCCTTTAGGAATTATTTCGCGGGGAACTGCTAATGCTTTTGCTAATGCTTTAGACATTCCAAATACAATTGAAACCGCCTGCGCCACTATTTTGGGAGGGTTGACGCGGGTGGTGGATGCGGCGATTTGCAACGGTGAAATGCCGATGGTTTTGTTAGCTGGAGTGGGCTTTGAGGCGGAAACCGTCGAACTTGCCGATCGCGAAATGAAGAATCGTTGGGGAATGCTGGCTTACATTCTTTCAGGAATTAAACAGTTAAACAATTTAGAAAGATTTGAAGCGGAAATCGAAACCGAAGATAGAATTATCAGCCTTACTGCTGTGGCCGTCACCGTGGCAAATGCAGCGCCGCCTACTTCCATTTTAGCTCAAGGCCCGGCGGGGATTATTTTTGATGACGGCTTGCTGGACATAACGCTGGTGGCGCCTCAGAATAAAGCTGGGGCGATCGCAGCTTCTTATCACCTATTGCAAACAGCTTTGACCGGCAATCCTACAGATCGCGACGACATCGGTTATTTGCGGGCAAAAAAAGTAAAAATTAGTGCCGATCCGCCTCAAAAAGTGGTTGTAGACGGCGAAATCATCGGCATGACTCCGGTTTCTGTTGAATGCGTTCCAGGAGGTTTAACTATTTTTGTACCGCGAGTTGAAGAAGAGCCTGTAGTGGAAAAACTCACCGGTTTAGCGGACATCGAAATTACATTGAAACCCTTAACTTAAACTTTTTAGCGACACAAATAATCAGAAAGACCGCCCGGGCGGTCTTTTGTTTTTAGGCTTCTAGAATTTGGCGAATTCGGCGCTCCAAACGTTCTAGATCGAGTCCGCCTTCATCGCGGCTGATGCGGCGCACCGTGAGGTTAACATTGCTCAAATCTGCCAGCAAATCTTGGAGAATTTCTTGTTGCTGCCGAGCTTGAGTTATTTCGCGCGGTTCCTGCACCAAATCGCGAACAATTGTATCTTCCGCGCGCGAAGCAACGATCGGGTCTGCTTCGCCGTCTACGTGCACAAAAGTGCGCCGACCGGGTCCGCGTTCTTCTTCAATTGGTATTACTGCTGTTACTCTATCGGAGCGTACATATTTGCCAAATCCCAGGTGGACTAAGACGGATGATTGTATTTTCATAGAGAGCAACTTTTATTGGTTCGTTATCTATATTTTAACTTTTAACAATTAGAGATGACAACTAAATTAGAGCTATCCTTACTACAATATTTGTCGGTTTTTCCTCGGTATTATAGTGGTCATATTTAGTAAAAAGTGCTAGTATCTGCGGTAATAGCATGATGGCTCAGAAACCGCGTTTTTTAGCGAATTTGCAGGCTGCAAGGCGTTTTTTGGTAGCAACCCGGTTTCGAGGAGTCGGAGGGCATGGGAACCCAAAAACCAGGTTGTTACGGGAGCTTCGGGCTACAGCGCGTCTTTTGGTAACAACCCGGTTTTTTTGGTCGGAGTGTCTAAGTGATGGGTTAACATAAAAATAGAGCAATTTGCGATCGCCCGCAGCGCATTTCAGGGACACAGCCTACCGATTCTAGATTTGAGCATTACTTTCACGGAAAAACAGGAAAGCCTAAATCATGCTAATTAGTCTCGACTTAGTTATCAGTATCCTGACGACAATTCCCTTCGGCACTATCAAAGACAAGTTTCAGCGCAACGAAACAGTTATCAAATTATTAAAAAGATTTAACCTCGACCCCGATGCTCCGCCCGCGGATTTTAGCGGGGTTTATGTTTATACTTTAGTAGAATACGGCGCTGGCAAACCCAAGCAGATTTTAGAACTGTTTCGCCAAAAAGAGATTGAATCAGCATTTCGCAAAGCCTTCGAGTCCGATAGCCCAGCGATTTTAATTAAAGCAGGCGATGAATATCTGAATGAGAGTGCTTTAGGCCAAGAAATTCGAGATTTAGGCATTGACCCCCGACGGGAATTCATGGCATTTGCCGCCGTGTTTATGGAAGTAGCAAAGCGGACGCGGACGCTGGGAGATGTGATGGTGGGAAATGCGATCGCCTCTTTGCAAAAACGCCTATCTATGGTAATGGATCGCATCGAACGCCTCCCCACTATCGAAGGAATTCGCACCGAATTTGCACGACTGGAATCTGAAGATTATCCCGCACTTCCCGCCGCAGCAGCATCAACTAATATTCAAAAGTCTCAAGTTTTTATTTTATCGCAACAAGTTCGAGGTTGGTTTGAAACATTAAATTATCAGTTTGAGAAATATGAAATTTGGGAAGATAACTATTTTGAATTGATTATCAATGTTCCCGTCAGACGAAAAAAGTACGATCGCATTTTAGTGCGCGGAATTGCCGGAGAAGCGGGACTCAGGGATATCTCAGCCTTGCGCGAGTCGGTAGAAAAACAGCGCACCGATGAAGGCTGGTTAGTTACGGCCCGCCGCATCAGTCGCGTCGCGCGGGATGAGGTAAAAAAAGCCGAAAATCGTAATTTAGCTTGCTATACGTTTGATGAATTACTCGACCAAGATGCCGATTTTACTGCTTATCTGGATTGGCTAGAAACAGAAATTACCAGCCGAGGAATTGATACCAAATATGTGCCGCTAGCTTGTACGAAAGAAGAAATCGACCCCGATACTCACCGCAAGATAGGCGTGAGTCATTATGGCGATCGAGATGGCTGGATCGAAGGTTATCTTGACCTGTGGTTGAATGACCCAGTAAAAGAACATATTTCAGTTTTAGGAGAATTTGGAACGGGAAAAAGTTGGTTTGCGATGCACTATGCTTGGATGGCGCTGCAACGCTACCGAGATGCTCAAAAGCGGGGATTAGAACGTCCGCGTTTGCCGTTAGTAATTCCTTTGCGAGATTACGCCAAAGCAGTTAGTGTCGAGTCGCTATTTTCCGAGTTTTTCTTTCGCAAGCACGAGATACCTTTGGCGGGTTATTCGGCCTTTGAACAACTTAATCGCATGGGTAAATTTCTGTTAATTTTCGATGGTTTTGATGAAATGGCCGCTAAGTGCGATCGGCAAGAAACCATCAACAACTTCTGGGAACTGGCAAAAGCCGTCGTTCCCGGCGCAAAAGTCATCCTCACTTGCCGTACCGAACACTTTCCTGAAGGCAAGGAAGGACGGGCATTGTTCAATGCAGAACTGCAAGCATCAACAACCATTTTAACAGGCGAAACTCCCCAATTTGAAGTCTTAGAATTAGAGAAATTTAACGACGAGCAAATTCGGCAAGCGCTGTCATTTCAAACAGAAGCGGCGACAGTTGAAAAAGTCATGGGAAACCCGCAACTATTGGATTTAGCGCGTCGCCCGGTAATGACCGAGTTAATTTTGGAAGCATTGCCCGATATTGAAGCTGGAAAACCAGTCGATATGTCGCGGATATATCTGTATGCGGTGCGGCGGAAGATAGAGAGAGATATCAAAGCTGAACGTACTTTTACTTCTGTAGCAGATAAGCTTTACTTTTTGTGCGAACTGTCTTGGGAAATGCTGTCTACCAACCAAATGAGCCTCAATTATCGCGGTTTTCCCGATCGCATTCGCAGCTTGTTTGGTTCCATCGTCCAAGAGGAAAAAGACTTAGACCACTGGCACTATGACATGATGGGTCAAACGATGCTAATCCGCAATGCAGATGGCGATTATACTCCGGCGCATCGTTCGCTGTTAGAGTTTTTTGTCGCTTATAAATTTGCAGCAGAATTGGGAGTTTTGGCGGCTGATTTTACCGAATTAGTTGCGCCGGAACAGTCTTGTGTCAATCCTGATGCAGCGCCTGAATCATACACTTGGTCAAATTATTGTCGGCTTCAGGCCCAGAAGAGAAATAAGAACGAACTTATAGCGCCTTTGAAAGGATTTGTTGCTGAAGATTTAGATCAACTTCTTCAGAGTTTCGGACAAGCGCCACTGACGAAAGCAGTCATGGATTTGTTGTTGCCAATGGTAGGGGCTGTACCCTCGTGTCGGCCCTGCCTCGATGTAGGGGTAGCTACGGAGGAATTATTGGAAATTCTGGAAGCAACGCGGGGAAAAACAGAAAGTGAGGTAGGTTATGTGGGAGGGAATGCGGCGACGCTGTTGGTGAAAATCGATCGCACTGCGTTAGAAACAAAAGACCTGTCTCGTGCGGTTATTTTAGGTGCTGATTTGACAAATGCGACGCTGCGTCGCGTCAACTTTGCTGAAGCTAATTTGGCTAATTCTGATTTTACTAAAATCTTCAGCAGCGTGCGATCGGTCATATTTAGCCCTGATGGCAAACTGTTAGCTACAGGTGATACTGATGGCATAGTTCGCTTGTGGGAAGCTAGCAGTTGCAGAGAAATATTGACCTGTAAAGGACATACCAACGTGGTGGAGTCAGTCGCCTTCAGTCCTGACGGCAAAATACTTGCTAGCGCCAGTTATGACAAAACGATCGAGTTATGGGATGTCAAGACTGGTGAATGTTTAAAAGTTTTGCAGGGACATACCGAATCAGTAATGTCAGTCACCTTCAATCCCGATGGAAATATACTCGCTAGCGGGAGTTTCGATCGCACGATAAGGTTATGGGAGATCCGCACGGGTGAATGCCTCAAAATTTTGCAAGACCATACTAAAGTTGTATGTTCAGTTGCTTTCCATCCTACTGGTGAGATGCTTGCCAGTGGAAGCGGTGACGAAACAGTGAGGCTGTGGAATATCGGTACTGGTGAATGTGTCAAAACTTTGCAAGGTCATACTAAAAACGTGTTTTCAGTTGCTTTCAATTCTGCTGGTGAAATACTTGCTAGTGGCAGCGGCGACAAAACAGTGAAGCTGTGGAATATTGGTAGGGGTGAATGTCTCAAAACTTTGGAGGGACATTTCGATCAAATAAAGTCGATCGCCTTTAGCCCAAATGGCGAACTACTTGCAAGTGGCAGTCACGATCGCACAGCAAAATTGTGGGATATCAACAGCGGTGAATGCTTGAATACTTTGCAAGGGCATAACGATCGAGTAGGGTCAATCGCCTTCCATCCTGGGGGTGAAATACTTGTTAGCGGCAGTTACGATAAAACGCTGAAGCTGTGGGATATCAACAGCGGTGAATGCTTGAATACACTGCAAGGGCATAGCAATCAAGTAAGGTCGATCGCCTTCAGTCCTAACGGTGAAATGCTGGCCAGCGGCGATGACGCGCAAACAGTCAAGCTGTGGAATATCAACAGCGGTGAATGCCCCCAAATCTTGCGCGGACACCTCGATCGGGTAAACTTAGTTGCCTTCAATCCTTCGGGTGAAATACTTGCCAGCGCTAGTTACGACCAAACACTGAAACTGTGGGATATTCGCAGTGGTGAATGCCTCCATACTTTGCCAGAATTTGGCAATGAAACACGATCGATCGCCTTCAGTTCAAATGGTGAAATACTTGCGAGTGCAGGTTATGACCAAACGGTGAGGCTGTGGGATATCGGTACTGGCGAATGCCTCAAAACGTTGGACGGGCATAACAATTCTGTACACTCGGCTGCTTTCAGTCCTGTGGGCGAGATATTTGCCAGTGCAGGTTTTGACGGAACGGTGAGGCTGTGGGATATCCATACTGGTGAATGCCTGCAAATCTTGCAGGCGCATACGAATTGGGCACCCGGAATCGCCTTTAGCCATAACGGTGAAATACTTGCCACTGGAAGTGTCGATCGAACAATAAGACTATGGGATGTCCGTAGCGGTGAATGCCTTCAAATCTTACAGGGGCATACTGATTGGATACGTTCAGTTGCCTTTAGTTCTTCTAGTGAAATAGTTGTTAGTGGAAGTGTCGATGGAACGGTAAGATTATGGGATATCAATACAGGTGAATGTCTCAAAATTTTGCAAGGTCATACCAGTAGAATTAACTCTGTTGCCTTCAATTCAGAGGATCAAATTATTGCTGCTTGCAGTCGGGATGGCACAATTATACTTTGGGATGTTGAGACGGGTGAGTGCTTCAAAATACTAAAAAGTGACAGACCTTATGAAAACATGAATATCACAGGAGTTACGGGTTTAACGGAAGTAGAAAAAGCCACGCTCAAAGCTTTAGGGGCTGTGGAAAATTAATCATCAAAAAGGAGAAACTATGCAGTCAGCAATACGGATTAGAACCAAAGTTCTTGCAGGAAATAAATTTGAAATTCAACTGCCGCCTGGATCTGTGGGCGAAGAGGTTGAAGTTTTTGCGATCGTACCAGAAAAGCCTCAAGGGGGGCGGCGCAAGGTGTTGGAATTGCTTACAGAAATCCGCAGCCGTCATGTTTCCAGAACAGTTGAAGAAATTGACCGGGAACTAGAAGCAGAAAGAAACTCATGGGACAACTAAACCTACCATCCTCTGCTACAATTTACTTGGATACACAAGTCATTATTTACACCGTTGAAGCTAACCCGAATTACTATTCGCTTTGGATAGATCCGAAAACCTGTTCAACAGTTAGATTTAGTTCGGGAAAAGCAGAGGATAAAATTCGATCGCCCTCTCGGAACAGGCTAACCTGATACTCCCCATCAACCAACTGGTAAACTGAGATAGTCGGTTGTTTCGGATTACCAATGAAACGTTTGCCGCCCAAAGCAGCATAATCCACAACCCAATATTCCGGGATACCCAATCTTTCATAATCAGCCACTTTAACCAGATAATCATCTTGCCAGTTGGTGCTAACTACCTCCACCGCAAGTTTAACAGAATCACCTTGCGTAATAATCGATGATTTTTTCCAAAGTGGCTCCGAAATCAAGGCAGGCTTGTCTAATATTATGATGTCTGGCTGAAACCCTGTAGTCGCTGCTGGAGATCTGACGAAATAGGTTGATGGTGTTATATAAGGAAGATTTAGGCGATCGATTTCTACGTTAATTTTGCGGATGAGAAAACTTGTAACTTCCTCATGGTCTCCGTTTGGATTCATCTCAACTATCACTCCATTTCGTAGCTCGAAACGTCCTTTGCCATCGGGATACCACTCTAGGAATTCTTCAAATGTTAGTAGTTTGGCTGTGGTTTGAATCATGTTGGCACTGCCTGTTCTTTTTAACTGGAATCAGTAAATATCCAGTTGGATAATTTATTGTATCATTCTTCATAGGACTGACGCACGGGTAGTCAGAAACCGGGTTTTTTACGAGCATACTTGGTTGAGGCCAGCAGATTCGGCCAAAAACCCGGTTTCTTGTCGAAGCGCGCGCCGGTAGTCAGAAACCGGTTTTTTTACGAGCATACTTGGTTGAGGCCAGCAGAAACGGCTAAAAACCCGGTTTCTAACGTAGCCTACTGACTAAACTGTTGAGCGTAGTAGCCAGCATAGCGATCGCCCTTTTCCAGCAACTCCTCGTGCGTCCCCGATTCGACAATTCTGCCTTTTTCCAAAACTAAAATGCGATCGGCTCTCCGCACAGTAGCCAAGCGGTGAGCGATAATAAACACAGTGCGATCGCGCATCAATCTTTCCAGCGCTTCCTGCACTAAACCTTCGGATTCCGAATCCAGCGCCGATGTCGCTTCATCCAAAATCAAAATTCTGGGAGCGAGCAGAACTGCACGGGCGATCGCAATTCTTTGTTTCTGTCCCCCAGATAAATTTACACCTCTTTCTCCTACCCAAGTTTGATAGCCATCAGGAAACTGATTAATAAATTGATGAGCGTTAGCAATCTCCGCAGCTTTTTGCACATCTTTCAGTTCATAATAAGATCGCCCAAAAGCGATATTTTGAGCAATTGTACCCGAAAATAAAATCGTTTCTTGCGGTACAATTCCGATTTGCCGCCGCAAAGTATTTAAGGTGACATCTTGAATATCAATACCGTCAATTAAAATCTGTCCCGCTTGCGGATCGTAAAATCTCGGTAACAAGTTTACTAAAGTAGTTTTACCCGCACCGGATGCACCCACGAGGGCAATCATTTCTCCGGGAAGCACCAACAAACTCATGTTTTGCAGAATGGGTGTCTCTGAGTTATAGGCAAAATTAATATTGCGGTATTCGACTTTTCCGGTAACATGGGGAAGTTCAATTGCCCCAGGCTTTTCGACAACAGCGGGTTCAATTGCTAATAGTTCAAAAATGCGATCGCTAGAAGCTTCTCCCTGCTTAAAATCCCCGTAATTAGCAGTTGTAATAGCGATGGGGTCAATTAAAAGTGCCACCCCTGCGATATAACTTATAAATTGAGTACCTGTGAGATTTCCTTGAGAAATTTGCCAACCTCCCAGGAAAAAGAGCAAAATCACGCTCATCGCTTCCAAAAAGCCAACTACAACGAACTGAAGTGCTTTTACTCTTTCTGACAAATACTTAGCGCGGCGGTTTTGTTCTGCTTCTTCTGCAAAGCGGGCAATTTCGTAGTCTTCAGCCACAAATGCTTTGATTAAACGAATGCCGCTGAATACTTCTGTCAGCAAAGCGGATAAATCAGAGATGCGATTTTGACTTTGCCGCGAGTAACTCAGCAATCTCTCGCCAAACCAACCAATTAAGATAGCCATCAGCGGTGCAATAATTAATGCACCCAAGGTTAATTGCCAGTTGAGATAAATCATATATCCCAGGACGGCAATTAGCTGCAAAATACAAGGAATAAACTGATGAAAAAATTTATTTACGACTTCGCCAATGCGGTCAATATCTTCGGTGAGGCGGTAGGATAAGTCTCCGGTTTTGGCAGTTTCAAAGTAGCCGAGATTGAGTTTTTGCAGGTGGGAGTAGACTTTTTTGCGGATTTCTAAAGCAATAGTCAAAGCTGCTTTCGCCATCAGCGTATCTTGACCGTACTGGGCTGTACCGCGAAGTAGAAATATAATGGCGCTGAGTGCAGCAATTTGAGCGAACCCTTGTAAATCTCCTTTACCTATAAATTTGGCTGTTTCGCCAACCAGCCACGCTATAATCGGCCAAAATACGGTAAATACTACGGTACAAGCTAATGCTTTACCGATGGTTTGTTTTTGGGGACGGAGGTAGGGTAAGATTTGCCAGTATGTAGATCGAGTTTTCAAGATATTTTACCTCTGCAAGTTCTGTTTTTACAGATATCTGAGCCAAAATATGATATCAGCGATCGGGCAAATCTCAACAATCATTCTTCACCGAAAGCATCCGGGATAGAAAGCCCACGGATGAATCCGTGGGCTTTCTTGTCCAATTCTTCAATCTAAAATCTAAAATCTAAAATCTAAAATCATTCTTGACCGTCGGCATGAGTAGCCTGTACTTTAGCCCCCGCGACAACTTCGCCCCGAAAGGCGGCTGACTGTCCGGGCGCAAGAGTAAGTGGTTCAGCGTAGATAAATCCGTTGTCAATTAAATTGCCTGACTCGTCCAAAACTTCATAATTGACTTTGACATTCTTGATTATTTTGCAGCCTTGATTAAGGACTTGACCGCTGAAAAAGTTGCCGTCATAATTAGTCGCCTTAATTGACACTTTTGCAGCGATGTTGAGACCGGGAATGCAAGTTTGGGAAGTTCCTAAAGATGGCTGTTTCTCGCATAACTTGCCCAAGTCTACTGTTTTGCCGTCGGGGGTTTTCATGTAGCAAAACGGCTCGTCAATTTCGGAGTTTTGGGCAAGTGTATTTGTAGAGTATGCAATCAAAGGGCGAGTTGATATCGAGGACATTAGCCAAATCGATAAAGCTCCTGTTAAAGGTAAATAAACCATGTTTTTTCTGCTTTTTATGAAATAAATCCTACAAGATAATGCAGCTAAAATTTAGGCTAGCATATTTATATGTATGGCGCGTCGCGCTCACGCTGCATTGTGCTATGATAAAACATCAAACTTGAGAAAGTAAAGTAAAGTCATGGTCGTTACTCAAGATAACCCAGGACAAAAAACGTTAGAACTGATCGTAACGTGGGAGAAGTTGCCAGACGACTTCCAATTAGAAGAAAAACCAGTGGAGAATACAGGTCAACCGCTAATTGCTGGAGCACTGCGAGAAATCTTAGAATTGAGAGGATTTATCGGGCCACAAATGCTGATAGCCAGCAATTTTGGGATTTGCGCTACCGTCAACGGCGAGTTAGTAATCAAAGCACCAGATTGGGTTTATGTACCGTCGGTACTGCCCGCCGAATCGAGAAGAGACCGCAAAAGTTATACCCCAAACTTGGAAGGAGAAATTCCCACTATTGTCATGGAATTCTTGTCCGAAACAGACGGGGGTGAATATTCTGTCAAACGTACTTTTCCTCCGGGAAAGTGGTTTTTTTACGAACAAATTCTGCAAGTACCAACATACATCATTTTTGACCCAGAAACTGGCTTACTGGAAGTATATCGCTTGCAAAATGGCAAATACGAATTAGAATTTCCTGACGCGGAAGGTCGCCACTGGATGGCAGATATTGGTTTGTATTTAGGAACGTGGCGAGGGGAGAAAGAACAGCGTTCAGGCTATTGGTTGCGCTGGTGGGATGAAGCAGGAAATCTGCTTTTATGGGGTGTAGAACAGTTAGCAGCAGAACGTGAACGGGCCGATCGCGAACGTGAACGGGCCGAACGACTGGCTGAATATTTGCGCGATCGGGGAATTAACCCGGACGAGATTATTTGATAAGTTGTACGCCATACTTGTAGGGTGCGCAATGCGCACCTTACGAGATTATCTAATACTCGGCTTTCTATTGCCAAGATTCCGCGCTCCGGGAATTTTCCGGCTGGGACGGCGATTGTTCAAACTGCTCGCAGTTCTAACATTCAAAGCATCAACAGAAGGTATCAAACCCAAGTCTTGCAAAATTTCAACAGCCGCCCTTTGTCCAGTTTCGCAACCGCCTTCCATGTAACCTTGATTTTCCAGCGAAGTGTGTTCCCCGGCAAAATATAAATTGCCAACTCGTTCGCCTTCAACGCCGTACATTTGCGTCCACTGTCCGACTAAATAGCAGGCATAAGAACCTTTAGAAAAGCGTTCTCCCGGCCAATAAGCTCGCACAGCTTTGCCCGATCGCAAATTTCTCACTCCGGGAAAAACTCTTTCAAATTGGTTCAAAAATCTTTGTGCTTGGTCTTCTGGAGTTCCCGCACCGATCGACAAACCCTGCTTTCCTCCTGTAAAATTAGTAACTAAACCGTTAGGAGTAGGAACAAAAGGCGTAGCTTCCCAGGTATTCTGGAATCCTAAATCGCTATAAACAGAAGCAGTCGATCGATAAAGTTCCCGCCAAATTCGGCTGCGGTAGCCGGTAACTAACTTAGAATTAGTACCGTAACCCAACTGCTCGATCGCCCTGCGCTTCGGTTGGGGCAAAGGTACGTTAATTTTAACGTCTCGCAGAGTGCTGAACGGCAAAGTTAACAAAACTCGCTCGTAAGTGCGCTCGAACGCGCTTTGTCCCGATCGCAAATTTACCCGATAGCGGCCATCCGGCAAAAGAGTAATCGCTTCCAAAACCGTCCCCGCCTCGATCGAACCAGACAATTGACCCGCTAAACTGTTGATAATTTGACTGTTGCCGCCGTCAATTTGATAACGCTCATCGCTGTTGCCGTACAATTCAAAACTGCCAGGTTCAGAACTGATTAAAAACAGCAGATTTAACGCCGACTGTTCCTCGGGATCTCGACCGTATTCTCCAGTATAAGCAATGCGGAGTAACTGCCGGACAATCGTGCTAGTCTCAGCTTGGTCTAGATATTCAGCGATCGAAAGATTGTCCAATCTTTCCGCTGCTTCTGTAAAATCTTGATAGCTAATTTCATCGCCAACCGCCTGCAAATCAGCACTAATTTTACTAGCTAGCGGCGCAAAATCTGCGATTATTTGCTCAAGAGAAAAGCGGCGCCCTTGAAAGAAAAAAGTATCCTTCACCAGTCCACTCTGCACTTGGGCTAAGTCGATCGCCCGCAAACCCAATTCCGTCGCCAGCGAGATTAAATTAGTATGACCGGTGTCAATAAATTCTCCCCCCACGTCCGCCGGAATTACCGTTCCAGCCACCTTGGGAATAGTGCGTATCCGCCCCCCCACGCGGTTAGTTGCCTCGATTATATCGGCGCGCACGCCCGCTTGGCCCAAGCGATAAGCCGCCGTCAAACCCGCAATTCCCGCACCCACAACCAAAATGGGCGATCGTCCGCCCTGTTGAGCAAAAGCTCCCCCTCCCTCCCTGGTAAAAGTCGCAGCAGCGACAGCCCCCGCAGCAGCTAAGCCCCCGTGCAGCAAGCGGCGCCGAGATATGGGAGAATTGGGAATACCAGCCGTCAGCATCCCCAGCAGTTCATCAGCCGGAATGCCCGTTTCCCTTGATTTCTGAGCAATACTTGCAGCGCGGCGCAGCATTGCCATCAGTCCAGATTTAGCCATAATTAAGACATCCTCACAAAACAAAACTTTGATGTAAACTGGATTCTCGATCGTGCAATTTCCAGACTAAAGTCCAGAGAGATTTTTTTAATAATGCTAACCCTCAGAACACTGTTCGACAGCAAATTTTATCTCGAAAACAACCCAGATGTCGCCGTAGCAGTTGCCAGAGGCACGGTATCGAGTCCCTTCGATCACTACCGAAAAATTGGCAAATTTGAAAATCGCGACCCGAATGCCCTGTTCGACGCCAGCTATTATTTAGACACCAATACAGATGTAGCGGTATCAGCCAAACTCAATGGCTTTTCAGCAGCCGATCACTTTATTAGATTCGGTCAATTTGAACGACGCAACCCCAACCCTTTCTTCGATGTTGGTTTCTATTTAGCAAGCAACCCAGACGTGCAGACAGCAGTCCAAACAAATCAATTTACCCCTTTTGAACACTACTTCAAAGCCGGTCAATTTGAAAACCGCAAAGCCAGCGTTTTTTTCGACCCCAGCTTTTATCTAGAAAAATATCCCCTGGTAGCAGCAGCAGTCCAAAGCGGCGCAGTTAAAAGTGCGATCGACCATTACATTCAATTCGGTCAACAAGAAGGACTGTTGAGCACTCTCCCCGATCCCGCCGACAATTTGAACGCAGCAAAAAGCCTGGGCATTCTGACAGAAATTCAAACAGCGAGCGATTTTGTGGGAACTGCAGAACCAGCCGACATTTACAGTTTCATCCTCAATACTCCCAGCCTTTTCAGTGTAACTGTTGACGGTTTGAGTGCAGATGTTGATGTTGAATTAATTCAAGATCTCAACGGCAACGGCGCAGTTGGATTAGACGATATTATTGCTTCGTCTAACAATTTAGGCACGTCTTCAGAAACAATTGTCAGCAATGGGCCTTTACCTGCGGGGACTTATTTTGTCCGCGTTTCTCAATTTCAAGGCGATACAAATTATGACTTGAGATTGCTAGCCGCTCCTTCTCCCACGCCGCTTGTATGACAGGATGGTCTACAGTCGAAGGCAGCCAAAATTGGAAGGTGGAAGACAGAAGGCAGAATTAAAGAAAAACATATAATTCAATAATTCTGCTGGTTGGTCAGTTAGATGTTGTCCGGTTAATTGCTTCTAATATAATAGTTTGTCGTCAGCTTTTTAAGAGAAGAGAGGACTGAATTCCTCACTACAAACTTAATTATACTTTGTTGACCGGACTTGAGATAAAAAAACAATTCTATCTTCATTCTTCCATCTTCCCTCTTCCATTGGACCGCTCTTTCACTTATTAGTTTCTTACCCCCTGGGAGAGGGCAAAGATTGAACAGGTGCCGGAGGCAAATTAGAGCGACTTCTGGTTAGAGTAGTAGACACCAAAGCATAGCCCAAAACAGCGGGGAGCACGATCGCACTCAGAAACACGATCGCCGCAGCCCAACTCATCGCATTCGAGATCGGGCCGTAATGAGTGCGGTAAGGGTCAAAGGTGGGTAAATTAGGCCTAGGGGCGTCCCGGAGCGCGATCGGACGTTTGAACCGCACTCGCCTGTCGTCGAGCTTTTCGAGCAAAGTCCAGCCAACTTCCGCCTCTTCTTGGCACAGTTTGTGAAAAATCGCAGGATTGCGAAACAAATCGTTGCTAGCCCGCACAATCTTGTACTCCCAAACCGTCAAATCAACAGCATTAGGAGTGGGTGGAGGATTGCCCTTAGAGGGCGCATTTTCAGGCGCATTAAAATTATCTTCTTGAGATTCGTACCGAGTCAAAACTTCCTCCTCCTCGTTGTATTTTTGCCACATAGCCAATTGCTCGCGGCTCACCAATACACCCGCGAGCGCCGCCTCCAAGCCGAGACTGCCAACCATCAAACTCCAAATCAGAATTTCAACCATAAAAGGAGTTAAAAGTTAAAAATCAAAAACTAAAAAGACTCGCTTTTAACTTTCAATCTTTAATTTTCAAATAGCCTTCCACCAGACAATCTGGACCCACCGGGCGCCAAGAAACCCGCTCTAAAGTCAAAGCATCAGTCATTGCGGAAAAGCCCAAATCTCCCACAGGAGTTGGAGACCCTTGACCGCCGACAATTTTAGGAGCAATAAAAGCCATAATTTTTTGAACTGCACCCTCAGCAATTGCCCTCGCCGCCAAAGTGCCGCCACACTCCCAGAGTACAGAAAGAAAAGATCGATCGTACAAATAAGCCATAACATTAGTCGGTGTCAGCGGCGAGAGTTCCACAACTTCCACCCCTTTTGCGATCAAAAATTCCTGAAATTCCGGGTTAACCCCAGGCTCAGTCAGCACCAAAGTAGCCGCCACAGAGGTTTCCCACAACCAAGCCGACTTTGGCAAATCCAGAGTGCGGCTCATCACCACCCGCAGGGGATTATTCCTATCAGGCTGGTGACTCGTCAGTAGGGGATTGTCCAGACGCACCGTATTTCCCCCAACAATCACAGCATCGCAGCCGACGCGCACCCGGTGTACCTCGCTCCGAGCCTCCTCGCCTGTCACCCAAGCGCTGTGGCCGCTACTGGTAGCAATTTTACCGTCCAAAGTCATTGCATATTTCAAAATTCCCAAAGGCCGGCGGTATAAAATTCGGTGAACGAAAGCCTCGTTGAGTTTTTGGCAAGCTTCGCCTTCCACTCCCGCCACCACTTCAATCCCAGCCTCTCGCAACCGGGTCAGCCCAGTTCCAGCGACCAAAGGATTCGGATCGACCATGCCAGCCACTACTTTTGCCACCTTGGCCTTAACTAAAGCTTCGGAACAGGGAGGAGTCCGCCCGTAGTGGTTGCATGGCTCCAGGTTTACGTAGACGGTCGCTCCTTCGGCGAGTTCCCCCGCTTCCCGAAGCGCAAAAACTTCGGCGTGAGGTTGACCGGCACCGGGATGAAACCCTTCGCCGACAATCTTGCCATCTCGGACAATTACAGAACCGACAAGGGGGTTGGGTGCGGTTTTGCCCAGAGCACGGCGAGCCAATTCTATGCAGCGGCGCATCATGGCTCGATCGAACTCTTGAATTTCGCTGTTTTCCAGTTGTTTTGTACCTGGCTGCTGTCGATTAGCTAAGCTGGCGATCGCTTGAGCGTCCGCCGGAAAAGTTTCCATGAGATTTTGGTATTATATCTATCCCTGAGTGTACTGACTTTGATGCTAATTTTGGCTGCTAGCAGACGATCGATTGCTGCTCGGGCCCACTGTAAGTTACCAGGCTGTCAGGGCAATTTATGGCGATCGGGCAGCTTCTAACCCGATCGCATAGCTTTAAGATTAAGAAACAATAGCAGGTGCTTGAAAAAACAATGAGTCAGGACATGAAGCGGGAATTTGCCAGCCGCGACGAATTAATTGCCTACGTGCGTGAACAGTTCCCCGAAGCCGCCGGCCGGGACAGCAGCGTACCCCCAACCCCAGGCGGGCGGAAAGCAGCCGAGACAGCCCTGCAACAAATTGACCCCAGCAAATACGGCTCAACCCGCAATTTCCTCAACGGTGCGGTAACGCGCTTGTCGCCCTATTTGCGCTACGGGGTTTTGAGTCTTGCGGAAGTCCGGGATGCCGTGCTGGAGAAGGTGCGGCATCAAGAAGAGGCCGTAAAACTTGTCAACGAGTTGGGTTGGCGGGATTATTGGCAGCGACTGTACGCCGAATTGGGCAACGGGATTTGGCAAGACCGGGAACCCTACAAAACTGGTTACACTGCTAAAGATTACAGCGAAACTCTGCCGCAGGATGTCGTCGAGGGCACGACTGGTTTGGTTTGCATCGACAGTTTCAGCCGCGAGTTGCGAGAAACTGGTTATTTGCACAATCACCAGCGGATGTGGACTGCCGCTTATCTCGTACACTGGCGCCGCGTGCGCTGGCAAGCCGGAGCTCGCTGGTTTTTGCAACATTTGCTAGATGGAGATCCGGCGAGCAATAATCTTTCTTGGCAGTGGGTAGCAAGCACTTTTAGTCACAAACCTTATTTTTTTAATCGGGAAAATTTGGAGCGTTACACTAAGGCGGTTTATTGTCGCGATTGTCCTCTGTATGGGCAATGCGATTTTGAGGGAACTTACGAATATTTGGAAGGGAAGTTGTTTCCTCATGGAGAAAAGGTCGATCGTAGCGGCGGTTCTAAAAGTTGGAACCGCCCTAAAAAAGATCGCAGAAATTAATCAGTTGTCAGTAGGCAGTAGGCAGTAGGCAGTTGTTATAAGTCAACAGTCAACAGTCAACAGTCAACAGTCAACAGTCAACAGTTAACAGTCAACAGTTAACAGTCAACAGTTAACAATTACTAATTTATGAACAATCCGATTATTTGGCTGCACGGTGACTGTTTGAGTCCTGAATGCCCCGCTTTTCAAGCGCACCCAGAGGCACCAGCCATCTGGGTTTGGGATGATGCACTGATTGATGAATGGCAGTTGAGTCTTAAACGAATGGTGTTTATTTACGAATGTTTGCTAGAGTTGCCGGTAGTTATTCGGCGGGGCGATGTGGCGGCGGAAGTTATCGCTTTTGCGATCGAATCCGGCGCGAATCAAGTGGTAACTGCGGAAAGTCCCAGTCCTCGGTTTCAGGATATTTGCCGGGAAATTAAGCGATCGCACCCTGTAGAAGTTTTGCCACCCGAACCATTTGTCCACTACGATGGTTACATTGATTTGAAGCGTTTTTCTCGCTATTGGCGCGTCGCTGAAAAATATGTTTTCTAATTGGGAATTGGGAATTGGTAATTGGAAATTGGAAATAGGTGTTATTTTCTCTTCTTCCTTCTTCCCTCTTCCTTCTTCCTGAAATCCGTTACATCCGTTACATCTTGTACAGTGCTCGTTGCCGAACTTCCCTCTTCCTTCAACTTCCCTTCAAACGCTCCAACAACCATTGAAATCTCGATTCAGCCAAATCTGGATTTTCGACATTTTCCGGGATAGCGCCCTCGTCGTCGGGTTCTTGATATATTAAACCATCACTATCATCGCCGAAGCGTTTAACTGTACCCCGCAGTCTCGACGAAAGAAATTTGGTAATCGCCCGATAAAACCGCAGGGAAAAAAGCACGTCTTGCTCAAGTTTTTCAGTTAGCAGCCGCCGGGGAATTGACAGGATGAGGCACTCTTCAATTGCCGTGACGCTAGCAGAAGGAAGCCTCCCGTCTACAAAAGACATTTCGCCTAACACTTCCCCGGAAATAATTTTTCCAATTTCTTTGTCGCCCAAAGATGATACAGCAACGCTCAAAGTTCCCTCCAGAACTATGTACAGAGCGTCTAAGGGCTTACCTTCGGCGATCAGAGTTGTGCCGGGGAGGACTTGGGTGCGGGTGCCGTTGGCGAGCATCCAATCGATGTCGCGATCGCTCAATTCGCCTAATATCACTAGAACTTTGCTCATAAAGTCAGGTTGAGATGAGATAATTTGTATTTTTTTACTTGTTTAGTTGCGTGCTGTTGTTAGATGGTCAGACCCTGAGCGAAAGCGAAGGCTAAACTTTACAAATAGAACACTAAATTTTACACAATTTTCATAAAATTCAGTAATTTTGACACGATCGACCCACAAATATTTCTCGGATCGGTGGTATTATTCTACATTAATTGTCATGGACTGTGCAGCAGCCGATCGCGTTGTATTAACTGCACTTGCTGTGGACGGCGGGGCTGCCAAAACTGTTTTGAAAGCTTGTTGTCTCTTGGTTTCGAGGCGGTGCGCCCTCAAAAACCGGATTTTTCCGGCGTCGCTGCGAGTGCAGCGCCCCCAAGTACAGAATTGTAGAATGCAAGCGAGACGCGCGATCGAACCCTCAATTAAACAAGATTAAGGGTGAAATCATCCCTAGGATTGATTTTTAGCCGATCGATCTGTAAATTAAAATTAGCCTCTAAACCCACCGTCCGTTCTTGAATCTAATCAGCTTGAGAGTTGACTATTCAACGGTAAAATGGCAATCTAGGAACAACACAACTCATATTTGTGTCTTTTTTTAGCAAAGCTCTCGACGGTCGCCCTCAAACACTTACACTTTTAACACACCCTTCATTGAGGAGTTTCTATGAATAGTCTATTTTCCAAGTCTACTTTTGCGTTAATAAATCTTGCAGCTTTAGCTGTTTGTTGCAGTACCATGTCAGCGAAAGCTGAAACTGGCAACTTGCCCGATGTCGCTACAACTGCAACAATCGCAGCTCAAAATATTGACCAAACTTCTGAGCCTGCGGCAACTTCAGCAGTTAAACCCGACGCAGAAACAACCGCTAGTAATAAAAAAATTGATTCTATCAGTTGGAGCGAACTAACAGAAGCAGCGGAGCCAGCAGCCTCCGAACCGTCAGCCAACTTGCAAGTATCTATTGCTGCACCAGAAAAATCGGAAGCAGCAACATCTGAAATTGCTGAGACAGAAACTGCGCCAAATACCTCCATTGCTGCTGAGACTGAAAAGCCGGAAGAAAGCGCTAAAATTCCTGATAATGGTGTCAAAGTGGAGTCAACAGTCGAGACTGCCAAAAAGAGCGATCGACCTACCTCAATTGTTGCCGAGAACAATAATCTGGAAGTAACAGCAACGAAGCAAGAAAAAGAAGTCAAAACAGCACAAGAATTGTTGAGCAATCCTGTCAGCACTTCTGCATCAGCTTTGACAAACCAACCGAAAGTTGCTGAAAAACCGGCAACTGCCTCAGAAGCAACTGAAAAAGTGGCTCAAGGAACTCAAATCCGACCAGGTCGAGCTACTCGTTCTGGGCCCAGCTACATCGGCATTGGCGGCAATCTAGGTTTTGGCGGAGATACAGCATTAGGCGACGGTTCATTTGCGATTATTAGCAAAATCGGTTTGACGAACAATTTGTCGGTGAGACCGAGTGTTTTGTTCCGCGACAACTTAACTGTTCTAGTTCCCGTTACCTTCGATTTTGTATCTCAAGAAACCGTCGAAGTCAGCGAAGATTTTGTGATTACTGCGGCTCCTTATGCAGGTGCTGGCGTGATAGTTTCTACCGGCGATGACGGTCATTTTGGCTTCCTGATTTCGGGCGGTGTAGATGTGCCGCTGTCGAGCAATTTTACAGCAACAGCGGGACTGAATATTGGTTTTGTTGACGGAGCTGAAGTGGGATTGTTAGTCGGTGTCGGCTATACGTTCCCGAATATTGCCAGATAGTGTTGCTGTTTGAGCAAACGCAGGACAAATAAATAGGCGCGGGGTTGGCTGTAGGAATACAGTCAACCCTTTTTGATGATGGAAAATCTGCCAATTCGATTGATGTAGGGTGCGCCACAAGCAGAGAGCGCCGAGATTGATTTTTGTGAAAGATATAATGATGGTTGGATCGATCAGAGATGTTGCGTCATTTTTGTCAAGAACGGGCATCTTCCCCGTTCCACAAAGAGTAGATTTTCTTGTGGGGTGGGCAGGATATCCCGCCCAAAAAAGGATTATTGAGAATGGTGCAACATATGAGATCGATCGCACTTTCTCACAAACCACCCGACAAAACCGTGACTAAAACAGAAATCTTAGCAGCACTCAAAAATCTGACAGCAGAAGAACGCCTAGAAATCATCGAAACAGCTTCGCGGATGATGCGCGAAGAAATAGAAGAAAAAGCCCAGCGCAAAGCCGAGAGAAAGCGGAGACTCAGAGCCGCAGCAGAAGCAGCGGTTCCTTTGTATGAACCAGGAGGGCCGCTGCACGATTTGTGGTCGCCCGACAGCGAACCGTATTTCGATTCAGAGGAAGAATACCTGAACGCAGGGGTAGAAACTAATGCGTAAGGGCGAAATTTGGCTTGTCAGACTAGATCCAACGGTGGGAGATGAAATTGGCAAAACTAGACTTGTTGTGGTTGTCAGCGATGATGAAGTGGGAAATTTGCGGCTCAAAGTAATTGTTCCAATTACAGCATGGAACGATCTTTTTTCCCCGCTTGATTGGATGGTGCAGCTCGAACCGACATCAGAAAATGGCTTGGCGAAACTCTCCGCCGCCGATACTTTTCAAGTCCGTTCCGTTTCTCAACAAAGATTTGTCCGACAACTCGGAACCTTGTCCGAGACAATTATGGAAGAAATTGCAGAAGCACTGACAATTGTTCTGGATCTAGATTGAATAACTAGGCAACAGCGTACAAATAGTGTTATTTATAAATAGATTGTACGGCGCGGCGGCCTAAATGATTCCTATACAACTTACACTCAAAAATTTTCTCAGCTATCGAGATGCTGCTTTAGACTTTCGCGGCCTGCACACCGCTTGCATTTGCGGGCCTAACGGTGCTGGCAAATCCTCCCTCTTAGAAGCCATATCCTGGGCACTTTGGGGCTGTTGTCGCAGCGATACGGAAGACGATATCATCCATATCGGCGAAACAGATGTGCGCGTTGATTTCACTTTCTCCACCGGCGGCCAAATCTACCGGGTGATTCGCAACCGCCGACGCGGACAATCGGGAAGTTTGGAATTTCAAGTCAGCTTGAATTCTGCCGAGAGTGAGGAAAAACTTAATTTTCGCACGCTCACAGACAAGGGGCTGAGAACAACTCAGCAAAAAATCCTCGAACACATCAAACTAGATTACGATACTTTTATCAATTCGGCATATTTGCGGCAGGGGCGAGCTGATGAATTTATGCTCAAAAAGCCGATCGAACGCAAACAAGTTTTAGCCAACCTGCTCAAGCTCGACTCCTACGACACTTTATCCGACCAAGCCAAAGATACGTCCAAACAATTTAAAGCTCAAGTCGAAGTGCTCAAACAGAGTTTGCTAACCGTACAAGAGCAACTCCAACAAAAAGAGGCTCTCGCCTCCGAACAAACTCAATTGCAGCAAGCAACCGATTTGCTTCAGCAGCAGCAGCAAGCCGACACAAACGAGTTACAGCAACTGCAACTCCAGCACCACAACCGCCAAACTTGGCAAAAACTCCTCGCCGGCCACCAGCAACAGCACTACAATATCTCTCAAGAATGCCGCCGCTTGCAGCAAGAACTCAGCGCAGCCAAACAGCAGCAAAATGAGCTGCAAGCCCTCCTAGGGCAAGAAAAGGAAATAACAGCAGGCATCGCGTATTTCCACAGCTTGCAAGCCACAGAAGAAACTCTGGCTGGCAAATTCAAGGTTAATCAACAAGCCCAAAATCAGCGTCAGCAATTGCAAGAACAGCAGCGGCAAGAACTGAGCTTTTTGCAAAGCAAAATTCAGCAGTTGCAAGCTCAATTAGAGGTTTTAGAACAAGATGAAAAAGATGTTCTGGAAATTCTCAAACAGCAGCCGGAGGTTGACAAAGGACTCGCACAGTTGCAAGCAGTTCGATCGCGTCTCAACGAACTAGAGCAACTGCAACTGCAAGTTTCGCCGCTGCTACAACAGCAGCAGCAAAAGCAACAAAAGCTCGATCGCGCCCGCGCCGGTTTAACCGCCCGCTTAGAGGAAATCAACCGACAGGTGCAAGTTCAGCAGCAGCAGCGACAGCCGCAATTACAGCAGGAAATCTCGGCCATCGCCAATCAAATTTTGCAGTTGGAAAACAAGCGAGTTTATCAGCAGCGAGTCCGCGAAAAAGGTCAAGAAAGGCACGACTTTCTCGGAAACCTGCAAGCCAAAAGCCGCGACTATCAAACCAGACTCGCCGAGATCGACCAAAAACTGCAACTGCTGCGGAAACATGAAGGAGAAACCAGCGCAGGTGAAGGTAAAGCCTCAAATTTTGCGGAAAACGAGCCATCGAATTCGCCTTTAATGGTGCGAGATACAAATTTTGGCAATTGTCCTTTGTGCGATCGACCTTTAGACGAACACTACTGGAATTTGGTAGTCACAAAACACCACACCCAACAGCAGGAAATCTGGAATCAACTGTGGGTTGTGCGCGAACAGTTGGCTGTCTCCGAGCGCGAAATTCAAGTCCTCAGACATGAATACCGCGAACTAGAAGAGGAATTAGCGCCCTACCAAGAATTGCGCGAACGCCGCAGCCATTTGCAAGCACAATTAGATAGCCTGAGCCAAGATGAAAACCGACTGCAAAGTATGCGTCAAGACGCGGCAGAAATAGAGCGGTTGCTACGCACCGGCGAGTATGCAGCCGATGATTTGGGCGAACTCCAGCAAATCGAACAGCAACTGCAACAGCTCAATTACAGCGATCGCAGCCACTCCCTCGCCCGCAGCGAAGAAAAGCGCTTGCGGTGGGCGGAAATTAAGCAAGCTCAAATCAAAGATGCTCAGCAGAAACTGAATAAAATTAATGCTCGCCGCCCGGATTTGCAAACTCAATTAGCCACGGTACAGCAACAGTTAGAACAGCAAAAAAATAGCTCGGAAATACAGCAGCAAATTCTGTCTTTAGATAGATACATTGCAGAAGTTGGCTATAATTTGGAACAGCACGAACACGTCCGCAGCGAAATGCGCCGATCGCAGTTTTGGATCGCCCGTGCCGAAAAATTGCGATCGGCAACTGTGCAGTACCCGCAAGTGCAGCAGCGGGTTAATGAAATAGCAAATTCCATCGCAGTCCGCGATCGAGATTTGCAAGCTGTCAGCGCTCAAACTTCCGCGATGAACCAGCAATTGCAAGAACATCCCGATCCCACAGCCCGCATAAGTGCGATCGAACAGCAAATCAGTCGCCGCCGCCAGCAGCTTGACCAACATTTGGGAAGTCTCGGACGCCTCCAGCAGCAGCAGCAAAATCTGGAAAACCTGCAAGTTCAGCTAGTAGCTCAAAAAGAGCAAATGCAAGTTGCAAAACGCCAGCAGCGAGTTTATCAAGAGTTGGGCCAAGCATTTGGTAAAAACGGCATTCAAGCTTTAATGATTGAAAATGTTTTGCCTCAACTCGAAGCGGAAACAAATCAGATATTGTCGAGATTGAGCGCTAATCAATTGCACGTTCAATTTATTACTCAGCGGGCTTCTGCTTCTAAAAAAGCAACTAAATTGATTGACACTTTAGACATTTTAATTGCTGATGCTCGCGGTACTCGCGCCTACGAAACTTACTCTGGCGGTGAAGCTTTTCGGATTAATTTTGCGATTCGGCTGGCGCTGGCGAGACTGCTGTCTCAGCGGGCGGGTACGGCTTTGCAAATGTTGATTATTGATGAGGGATTCGGGACTCAGGATGCGGAAGGGTGCGATCGGCTGATTGCTGCAATTAATGCGATCGCCTCCGACTTCGCCTGCATCCTCACCGTTACCCATATGCCCCACCTGAAAGAAGCTTTTCAAGCCAGGATTGAAGTAAGCAAAACTGCTCAGGGTTCTTCCATCAGCTTGTCAATTTAAAAGGGTTGATGAGCCGGATGGAAAGGGGAGAAGAAAAACAGTTAAAAATATCAGTATTTTCACCTTCTGTTTTCTTTGGGCTTTCGGTATTTTCACATTCTGTTTTCTGGATAAGTCCCTAATGCCTTCGGTTGTACTACTTTCAAACCAGAAGGCAACTGTATGCCCGTGCGCCAAACCATAATGGAATTAGTCATTGCCAATCTAAAATCTAAAATCTAAAATAGTATTAGTCCTCGCCCCCATGGGCTTTTTTGGGCTGCTGACTTTGTTCAAAAAGCTAAATTGAAAATAAAATTATAGAATAAGAATGGCTCAAGCTATTTATAAATTTTTATTGTTCTGTCCCCCCCCTGGGAATTTGGATATTGCCACAGATGACAACAGACTCTTTCAACCTGTCTCTCCTAGAGCGGGCGATCGCAGCGTCGAACAACAGCGTCTTAATTGCTGATGCTCGCAAGCATGACACACCTATTATCTACTGCAATCCTGCTTTTGAGAAACTGACCGGTTACAGCCGCGAAGAAGTTATTGGACGCAACTGCCGATTTTTGCAGGGTCCCGATACCGATCGGGCTGAATTAAACAAACTCCGCCACAGCTTGCAAGCGGGAACTGAAATTCAGGTAGTTCTCAAAAATTATCGCAAAGACAAAACTCCTTTTTGGAACGAATTAATGGTTTCCCCCATCTTAGACGATGAGGGAAAATTAACTCATTTTATCGGAGTTCAGAACGATATTAGCAAAAGAGTAGCAGCCGAAACAGCCAGGGAAGAAAGCGAAGAAAGATTGCGCGCGATCGCCAGTACGACTCCCGTTCCCATGTTAATTACGCGCCTAGAAGATAGCGTTATTTTGTATGCAAATCCTGCTCTAGGTAAAAGTTTAGGTTTGAGTTACGAACAACTTATCGGACGCAAAAAACTGGCACTTTATGCCAATATCAATGACCGCCGTCAATTGATAGGTTTAGTCAAACAAAACGGCTTTAGCGACAGCAAAGAAATCTGCCTCAAGAAAGCAAATGGCAGTTTGTTTTGGGTAAAAATGTCGATGCGAGCGATTAATTTTAATGGCGAAGCCGCAATTTTATCGGCATTTTACGATATTACCGATCGCGTAGAAGCAGAAACAGCACTACGGCAAAGCGAAGCCAGGTTTCAAAAACTGGTTGCCAACGTTCCGGGAATGATTTATCAATTTCAGTTAGCAGCAGACGGTACTGTGTCATTCCCCTACGTCAGTTCCGGCTGCCGCGAACTCTGGGAATTAGAACCAGAGGTACTCCAAAATTCAGCTATTCCTGCTATAGAAATGATTCATCCAGAGGATGCGCCCAGCTTCCATGAATCAGTTGCTATCTCAGCTAAAACTTTAGACCCTTGGCGGTGGGAAGGCAGATTTGTTTTTCCGGGCGATAGAATTAAGTGGATTAGCGGGGCTTCGCGACCCGAACGGGGGGAAAATAATAACATTATTTGGGATGGTTTGTTGATTGACATTAGCGATCGTAAACTTGCAGAATCAGCACTGCGGCAAAGCGAAGCCAGATTTCAAAAAATGGCCGCCAACGTGCCGGGAATGATTTATCAATACTTGCTACATCCCGACGGTTCCGATAAATTCATTTATGCCAGTTCAGGCTGTTGCGAACTCTACGAATTAGATCCAGAAAAAGTTCAAGAAAACTCGGATTTAATGTGGTCAACGGTGCATCCAGAAGACCTAAAAGTCCTTTTAGAATCAATCGCAATTTCCGGCGAAACTTTAAAACCTTGGATATATGAATGGCGGATCGTAACGCCATCTGGAAAACTGAAATGGATTCGCGGCATCGCCCGCCCCGAAGCGCAATCTGGGGGCGACATACTGTGGGAAGGAGTGACAATCGACATCAGCGATCGCAAGCTAGCAGAAATCGCCCTCAGCGAGTCAAAAATCGCCCTGCAAGAAGCCAACCAAGAACTTGAAAAGCGCGTCCTCGAACGTACCGAAGCCTTGCAAACATCCCAAAATATGCTGTGGTTGGTAATCAATAATATCCCTCAGTTAATCGCCTGGAAAGATCGAGATTTAGTTTACTTGGGAGGTAACAAAAACTTTGCTAAAGTCGCAGGTTTCAATCACCCCAGCGAAATCGCTGGTCTCACCGACTTCGATATGCCCTGGAAGCAGGAAGAAACAGAAGTTTTTCGAGCCTGCGACAGCCGCATCATGGCAACCAACACCCCAGAATATCACATCATAGAATCCAAAATGCAAGCCGACGGCACCCAGTGCTGTCTGGATACAAATAAAATACCTTTACACGACAATTCCGGCAATGTAGTCGGCATTTTGTCTACGTTTGAAGACATCACAGATCGGCTTTCCCTAGCAGCTAAAGTCCGTGCCAGCGAGGAACTATTTCGCACAATTTTTGAAGATGCACCAATCGCTATATACTTAGCTAACTTAGATGATAACAAGTTAGTGAGAGTCAATAAAACTTATTGCGAAATGCTGGGATATACCATAGCAGAATTGCTCAACAAAACTTTTATAGAACTTGGGCATCCCGACGATTCTCCAAAAAATATCCAAGTTGCTGATGCTCTCGAACGGGGAGAAATTACTCACTATCAAATCGAACTCCGCCAAATTACAGCTACAGGTAAAATTGTTTGGGTAAATGTGACAGCTACTTTAATTCGAGACGGCGAAGGAAAACCTATTTACAAATTAGGGATGATAGAAAATATAACAAACCGCAAAATTTCCGCCGCCGCACTCCAAGCTTCCGAATCTCAGTTAAGAAAACAAGCCGCCCAATTGCAAGAAGCCTACGAACAACTACAAAACGCTCAAATCCAATTAGTTCAATCCGAAAAAATGTCGAGCCTCGGTCAGATGGTGGCTGGCATCGCCCACGAAATCAACAATCCCGCAACTTTTATTAACGGCAATATTTCTCACACTGACAACTATTTTCACGATTTAGTTGAACTGTTAAGTCTCTACCAGGAACATTACCCGTCCCCAGTGCCTCAGATTGCTAGAAAAATTAAGGACTTAGAGTTAGATTTTCTGAAGGAAGACTTGCCAAAAATGCTAAATTCCATGAGATTAGGAGTAGAAAGAATCAGTAAAATTGTGTTGTCGCTGCGGAACTTTTCGCGACTGGATGAATCAGAAATGAAGTTGGTAGACGTTCATGAAGGAATTGACAGTACACTTTTAATATTGCAGCACAGATTGCATCATGCAAATATAAAAAGCCGGATTGAAATTATTAAAGAATACGGAAAAACATCCAAAATTTACTGTTGTCCGGGTCAGTTAAACCAGGTATTTCTCAATATTATCAGCAATGCGATCGACGCTCTAGAAAACCAACCGCAACCTCGGACGATCGTGATTCGCACCCTCATGAAAAAAGCCGATCTGAAAAGCCACAGTAAAAACCAGCTCTGTGATGGCGATCGCATTGTAATTTGCATCGCCGACAGCGGTCCGGGAATGACCGAAGACGTTCGGAAGCGGCTATTCGATCCCTTCTTCACCACCAAACCTGTAGGGTCTGGAACTGGCTTGGGATTATCCATCAGCCATCAGATTGTGGTAGAAAAACATAAGGGAAGCCTGCGGTGCATCTCAGCGCCCGGACAGGGAGCGGAATTCTGGATTGAAATCCCCTGCTGAGCGATCGGAAATTAATTTAAAAGTTTCAAGATATAACTTTTAATTCCCCATTGCCGTCGGTGCTTGAGTTATCAGGGTTTTGAATTAACCGCACTCAGAGGCCGGAACAAATCGCACTCAGCGGTGTGCTAATCTGCTGCCCTTATTCGCTAGGCAAATATGCTGAAAAAACTACCTTTATCCTGGTCTCGCTACATTCCAGCCGCGTTGACGCTAGGTTTGGGTGTGGGACTGTCGCTTCTGGCATTCGCCTTGGTTTGGGACTGGGAAGACAAGCGCCGCGACTACGAAATGCAGCGCCGCATCGACGATATTTCGATCGGCATCGAACGCCAGCTCAACTCCGACTTAGATACTGTTCTCGCCCTCAGCGACTACATGAAAGCCTTCAGCGCCGTCGAGCGTTCCTCTTTTGCTCGGTTTGTCGCCCGTCCCCTATCCGTCCACCCCAGCCTGCAACTCCTGGCTTGGGCCCCCCGCGTCCCCACTTCCGAGCGCCGCAACTACGAAACCAAAGCTAGAAACGAAACAGAGCCCAGCTTCGAGATTACAGAGCGCGGCCCGCGAGGAGAACTCCGCAAGGCTCTCCAGCGTTCAGAATACTTCCCGGCTTTCTACGTCGAACCACCAGCCGGAAACGAGACAGTATTAGGCTTTGACCTCGCCTCCCACCCAGAAATCCGCGTCGCGCTCGATCGAGGGCGCGATACAGGAGAAATGATTGTCACCAACTACATCGGCTTAACTCAGAGCAATTCCCCGGAACAGGGTCTTTTGGCCATAGTTCCGATTTACGAAAACAGCAGTCAACCAACTACGCTGGAATCCCGCCGCCAACTGCTACAAGGATTTGTTCTGGGCGTATTTCGAGGCAAAGATATTTTCCAAACCTCTTTAAAAGGACGCAATACCGACTACCTCAATATTTATCTCGTTAGCGATGCTCCAGACAAGCAAGAAGCAGCGTCGCTGTTACCGCCAACGGGGAACTCAGCTCTCAAAAATCTCCCTGCTGAGAGGCGAATTCAGCAATTTGCGGTGCAGTTCCAATCCGCCAGCCAACAAGTGCTTCCAGCATCAGCCGCTGCGAAACCCTCTCTCCTGCAAAACTGCCCGATTCTTGACAATCCAGGCCCGAACTATACAGCTTGCAGAAGGCGGCTGAAAATTAGCGGCCGCCAGTGGTCTATGTACGTGTCAGCAACCCCGGAAATTCGCCGGATTCGCAAGCACTGGCGCTCTTGGGGAACTCTGACGATGGGGATGCTGTGGACTCTGATTCCGGTGACATATATGCTGACAGCTTTGAGCCGCACCGCCCAAATCGAAAAGCTAGCCCGAGAAAGAATTCGCCAAGCCGAACAGTTGCAGGCTGCTTACTTACAGTTGGAACTCGAACAAGCTAAATCCGAGCAACTGCTGCTGAACGTTTTGCCGGCAGCGATCGCTCTGCGCTTGAAGGACAACGAACACAATATCGCCGAAAGTTTTGCGGAAGTGACTGTGATGTTTGCCGACATTGTGGGGTTTACAGAGCTTTCGTCGAGAATTTCAGCGACGGCGGTGGTGGAAGTGCTCAACGATATTTTTTCGGCTTTTGACCACTTGGCCGATCGCCACGGTTTGGAGAAAATTAAGACTATTGGTGACGCTTACATGGTTGTCGGCGGTTTGCCTACGGCCCGAGACGATCACGCCGAGGCGGTTGCGAACATGGCGATCGATATGCTGCACGAAATTCGGCTCCTGAGTTTAGAACATTCGGAACCTTTCAGCATTCGGATTGGGATTAGCAGTGGCCCTGTCGTTGCCGGCGTCATCGGCTTAAAAAAGTTTATTTACGACCTCTGGGGCGACACAGTAAATATTGCTTCGCGCATGGAATCCCACGGCATTACTGGCTGCATTCAAGTCACGGCCGAAACCTACCAGCTATTAAAAGATAAATATACTTTTCAGAAGCGCGGCGCCATTCAAGTTAAGGGCAAGGGATATATGGTTACTTATTTACTGACTGGGAAAAAAGATTATTAATCCAGCCCAAAAACGGATACAAGCCTCCGACTCCCCGATCGAGTAAGACTTTCAATCGCCAAGCTAAAATAGTGTAAGCTCAAGGTATTCTATCACCCCTGCACCAACCGAGGAAAAACCATGACGACGCTGCTAATTCAAACCGAAAGCGTCCCACTGACGGTCAATTTCCCTGCGATCCAATCGATGACTGTTGAACAGTTCTATGAATTCTGTATAGTTAATCGCGATTTGAGAATTGAGCGTACTGCCAGTGGGGAAGTCATTATCATGTCACCAGCCTTTTCAGATACAGGGAACCGCAACATTAAAATTGCTCAGCAACTTGCGAACTGGGCAGAAGAAGATGGCACAGGTGAAACGTTTGACTCCAGTGCAGGCTTTACCTTGCCGAATGGAGCAACCCGATCTCCCGATGCCTCCTGGATTAAACTAGAGCGCTGGAATGCCTTAAGTGAAGAACAAAAAGCCTCCTTCGCACCCATTTGTCCTGACTTTGTGATTGAATTGCGGTCTGCTAGTGACACTCTCAAGGGATTGCAAAACAAGATGCAAGAATATATTGAGAACGGTGTATCCCTCGGCTTTTTGCTCGATCGCAAAAACAGAAAAGTCTATATTTACCGTCCCAATCGCGAACCGGAAATCTTGGATAATCCTGAAACAGTCAGCGCAGATCCAGAGTTACCGGGATTTGTCTTGCGGATGGCAAAAATCTGGTGATTTAGATCGTTAAACCATACTCAAAGACATCAATTCATCTGTCATTTCAAAATTCGCCGTCACGCTTTGCACGTCGTCCAAATCTTCCAGTGCATCCATTAACTTCAGGAGCGATCGAGCTTTTTCTGGAGTGTCTATTTCCACTGTCTTGCTCGGAATCCAGCGATTTTCCGACTGCAAAAATGCAAATTTTTTTTGTTTCAAATGACACTCCCCACTCTTTCATAGACTGGGATTATTGGTTCATAGATCCCTTATTTTTTAGCTCGAATCACTAAATCAATTAACTGTTATCGTCCCAGAGTTTTACCCCATTCGCTTGAGCCAGTTTGAGTATTGGATTTGACATTTCCGGGCGTGAAGGCACCGAGTAGTTTGCGATCTAGCTTAGACTTCAGTTTGTACTTCAGTGGCTTCCGATACCCCATTCTAGATAGAAGTTTGCTACGCTTGCTTTTGAGCTTGCTTTCTTTTGCTCAAAACAGCCCGTTGAATTGTCAGCAAAATTTTCCCCTCTAGTTCATTAATTTCACCGTCAACCTCGATGATGTCAGTGCATCGCTTTAAAAGCGGTTCGGCAAAGTCGAGTTCGAGTTGTTCGAGTAAAATATCCAACTTGGGAGGCAATTTAGACTTATTTTTCACAGCTTCAATCTCAGCTAAAGACTTTGGATTTAAATTCGCCGCTTGTAATTGGGGTAATAACTCATCCCATCGGGTGAATTTTTGGGTGGTATAGACGACATACACCAAAATCCAATCCATCACCGTTTCTTGTGCGATCGCTGTCTCTAAATATTGGTCACTTTCCGCTTGCAATACCTCTTGTAAATCTTCGAGCTTGGTTTCGATTTTCGAGGAATCGATATCGGCTTCATAAAACCGACAAGCACCGTATCCCAGCGCGTAAATCATTGTCGCACTGGCGCTAGCATTAATTACCGCACCCGCCAAGGGAATATTGCTGACAAGCGTAACTCCAGCTTCGATCGCTAAATTGCTACCCAAGGATAAACCGAAAATAGCGACAACTTCTTTTTGGCGATCGCTCGATTGCAAATCCTTTCCATAGGCGGCAGCTATTTGATAAACCAACTCGGCGGATAACACCGTCATTGCCGCTAAATCCATGCCAGCCAATGCCAAAGCTGCGCCCGGAACTAAACTGCTAACCAAGCCACTTCCTGCAGCTAGCAAGGCTTTTTCCACCATTAAGCGATGTGCGATTTCTTGAGGTTTCTCGTGAGGATATTGGCGCTGCAACTCTCGAACTTGCGCCTCGGCAGTCACGACATCAACTTTATCGATCGCATTAACTAACCAGTCGATTTTGAAATTTTCAGTCAGTTTTTTTAGGATAGGACTCTGGGAAATCGAACCGAGGGCTGAACCAAAAAAATTGGGAAATTGGAGTGCTGCACTTCCGGCATTCCCTACCGCATTCCCTACCGCACTCGCGGTATTAACAACAATCTCACCTCCAGCACTGCTTGCTGCATTCCCCACCGCACTCGCGGTATTAACAATCGCACTTCCGGCATTCCCTACCGCATTACCTACCGCACTCGCGGTATTAACAATCGCACTTCCGGCATTGCCTACCGCACTCGCGGTATTAACAACAATCGCATCTCCAGCACTGCCTGCTGCATTGCCTACCGCACTCGCGGTATTAACAATCGCACTTCCGGCATTGCCTACCGCACTCGCGGTATTAACAACAATCGCACCTCCAGCACTGCCTGCTGCATTCCCCACCGCACTCGCGGTATTAACGATCGCACTTCCGGCATTCCCTACCGCACTCGCGGTATTAACAACAATCGCATCTCCAGCACTGCCTGCTGCATTCCCCACCGCACTCGCTGTATTAACAATCGCACCTCCAGCACTGGCTGCCGCATTCCTTACCGCACTCGCCCTTGCAGAGACGGCTCCGAAAACGGAACCGAACCAATTGGATTTATCCCCTGGTTCAGCCTGCACATTTGATTCGGATCGATCCTTGGTTTCTGATACTTCGGTTGCTGAGAGAACTTCTTCTGAGTGGGTGCTGTCTCTTTTGCTTTCGTTGTTATCTAGCATGGCTTTACTGTGGGTTGAGATTTTCAATGCAGCTTTTTCAGCAATGCGTTGTATTGACACTCCCCACTCGCGTACAGATAGGGATTCGTTTCCTGGTAATAGTGTAGCGCGATCGTCCCGCTGGCGAGTTTTCGTCTTTTGCAGTGTCAGCAGGACGATCAAGATCCCTCATCTTTAAAGCATTAAACCATACTCAAAGACATCAATTCATCTGTCATTTCAAAATTAGCTGTCACGCTTTGCACGTCATCCAAATCTTCCAGTGCGTCCATTAACTTCAGGAGCGATCGAGCTTTTTCAGGAGTGTTTATTTCCACTGTATTGCTGGGAATCCAGCGAGTTTCCGACTGCAAAACTGCAAAATTTTTTTGTTTCAAAACATCAGCCAGTTGTTCCAAATTAGCCACGCTTGTAAATACCTCTGCACCTTCAGTATCCTCATCAATTAATATCAAATCATAAGATTCCGCAGCCGCCTCTAGCGACGCTTCAAACAATTGTTCCTCATCAATCGGGCCGCGTACCGTACAAACTCCTTTGTTGTCAAACATCCAGCCCACACAACCAGTTTCGCCCAAGTTTCCGCCATTTTTAGTAAAAGCTTCTCGCAAGTCAGCCGCTGTGCGGTTGCGGTTGTCTGTCAGCGCTTCAATCAGAATAGCAACTCCGCCAACGCCGTAACCTTCGTAGCGAATAGCTTCTAAATCCGAACTTCCCCCGGCCAAGCCCGCACCTTTGGCGATCGCCCTTTCTATGTTTTCATTAGGAATACTCGCCGCCTTCGCTTTTTCTATAGCCGTCCGCAGTTGAAAATTCCCAGCGGGATCGGGAACTCCGCTGCGGGCCGCGACAATAATTTCGCGAGATATTCTAGCAAAAACTTTGCCTTTAACCGCATCAACTCTAGCTTTTTGGCGTTTAATATTCGCCCACTTACTGTGTCCTGCCATACCGATTTAAGCTTTTCGATTTAAAATGTGCGATCGAGATTAAACAATAACACCCAGATTCGGACTAATCAGATTAACGTAGGGTGCACCTCGGCGCACCTTACACACATAGCATAAAATGCGATTTTTGGCACGAATCTCAACTTTAATTAAACCGGATCGCGGCTTCAGAGTCAGTCAAGTGAGAAGTATCGCCATTAAGTGCGATCGACCATTCTCCCTCACCCCGCACCACTTTCACCAAACAGCACAAAGAAGCGTTAATTTCCGTTTCAGCACAGCCCGCCAGCCCGATCGCAGTTCCTAAAACCGACGCACCGTGACCTACTAATAACATATCCTCGGGAAACTCAGCCGCGAGGCGTTTAGCAGTTTCCCCCGCCCTTTTGAAACAAGCTTCCACGGTTTCGGGATAATTAGCAATACCGCCTTTGTAGGAAGCATCAATCCTGGGAAAGCGCCGGCACAAAGCTTCGACGGACTCAGTTTCCGGCATTTCTGTCATCCATTCAGGATTCAGCCATTCGCACAGTCCCCACTCTAGTTTAATTGACAAATCGAGAGCTTCGGCCGCGTGATTTGCTGTTTGGACAGTTCGCAAAAAAGGGGAAGCAAAAATATGAGAAATTCCTTCACCCTTGAGGCGATTGGCGAGTTGTTTAGCTTGAACGTGACCGTCTTCGGAAAGGTGAGGATCGTAGCGGCGTTCTGCGGTGAGAAACCAGTCGGGGTTAACGAAGTCGATGCGGTTTCCGTGTCGTGCGATCCAGACTGTTTGCGGCATGAGTTGGTTTGAGTTTGGCTTCTAGGTGTAATATCATATCAAAGTTGGGTAATTTGATTTGTTGCGAAGCTATTGATGAGATTTTTTTAACAGCAGAGGCACGCAGATAGAAGCAGATGGATGGTGGATTTGGTAATGGGTGATGGATGCGCTCGTGTTTTTAAATTTACAGTTGATTTTGTCATGTATTCAAAATCAGGTACGCAAGCGAGCTTGTTCTCAATCTCTTAAAAAAGTCGCAAAATATCTTGAAAGACATCTGCGTTAATCTGCTGTTTTCCGATCGAGGAAAAATTTATAAAATAAGTCTAGTCACCCTATTGCTATTTCATTCCGCGTGGCGCGGACGACAGTTTGTGTAGCCATTACATTCGCCCTCTAACTCGCAGCATCTTATTCCCGCCTTTTTGAAACTCATAAGGAGCCTCTTGAATTTCTACACTAAAACTTCTCTTTTTCAATTCTGCGATCGTCGGATTTAAGTGATCGGATTCCTCTCCGCTAAAACTCTGCAACAAAGGGAATACCCGGACTTCCTTCGCAACCCGACACATTTCTGTAATTGATTCCAGATGAAATTCTTCGGAAAGCAGGTGAGAATAAGCAAATAAGAAATGGCTGCACAAAGCTAGATCGAATTGACGGTTCTCGAAAGGCAAAACAGGCAGCTCAGCAGTCATGTAGCGGCCTTGCTGCAAACCAGAGGGAAAATCTTTTAAAAAATCCTGCATCGCCTTCATTCGCACTTCGCCTAACTGGTAGGGCGATTCAAAATTGTTCCACAGGTAGCCGTCTAAATTGGCCTTAACACCGTCAATCACAGTTTGATATGTTTCTTGGATGCGATCGCCAATTTCCACCGCAGTAAACTGATAAACTGGATCGCAAGAAATTACCTTTTTACCTTGGCGAGTCATTTCGGCATTGAAACTTGCCGGGCCGGCGGCACAATCAAGAATGTTTAGCTTGAGGTCACTTGATGTCAAGCTAAACATTCCTATGTATTCATCCAAGCAGCGTCCCCAGGGAATTACTCGGTCGAGTTTTAGTGACACTTGTCTTTGTCCTGCAGAGAGAATTATTTAATATTTTACCTCTAATACGGGCGTTTTTTTTATCCATTTCCTTGGCGGGTTGATTTGTATCCCGAGTTATGTATGAAGAATTTTGCTCAAACGAGATCCTAATCCTGATAACAGTTGGCGGGCTTTACAGTTTCTTTATAAACAAGGTACAAAATAGTTAAGTGCGATCGCACAATTTTTATGCTTCTACCTGTGGATTTTGCAGCGAAGCGAGGCTACACTGGACAGCAGGGAAAATAAACTAAAATCCACTAGCTAAATCGCTCTTGTTCATTGGCAGGCTGCAACCAGGGAAGAAAGATGAAACATACCGTTCAAACCGCTACAAGTCTGAGTTTTTCAGCACTCCTGGTGCTATTGAGTTCGCTGCCCAGTATAGCTCAGTTGCCTGCCATTAGAAATCCTGCTGCCACTCCTAACTCAAACCAACCGATAGTACCGCCGCCGCCACCTCGGGGTGTAAGTTTGCCGCCGATCGGCAATTCTGGTTCGCTGACACCAGAAGCAGCTTATACTTTAGGCCCGGGCGATCGCATTGCTTTAGATATCTTCGGCGTTCCTGAATTCAGCAAGGAATATCAAGTGTTAGTTGACGGGACGCTCAATTTGCCTATCATTCGCAGCGTATCAATTCAAGGGTTGACCCTGCAACAAGCCGCTAATGTAATTACCCAGCGCTACGAACCCTTCATCAATGTTCCCGTTGTTACCGTGACAGTGATCGTCGCTCGCCCCCTAAATATAGGTCTTGCGGGTGAAGTTACTCGCCCGGGTTCCTACAAGATTAATCCCACTAGAGAAGGAGGAGGAGTAAAATTCCCGACTTTGATGGAAATGCTGCAACTTGCACAAGGGGTGACATCAGCAGGAGATATGCGAAATGTCCAAATTCGTCGTCCCCGCAGAGGCGGGCCGGAGCAAGTTACTAATGTTGATTTGCAGGATTTTTTAGACACGGGAAATTTGCGTCAAGATGTCACCATTCGAGATGGAGATACAATTTTTGTACCGACAGCAAGGGCTCTGAATACTCAAGAAGTTCGTCAAAGAGCCAGTGCTAATTTTTCCGCTGATATTACTAAACCAATTGGGGTGGTAATTGTCGGGGAAGTAAACCGGCCGGGGCCTTATACTGTATTTGCTTCGGATGTGCGATCGAGCAACCAACAAACCGAGTTGAGTTTTGTATCTATCGACCAACAGCAAGGAGCCGTTGTAGGCTTACCCACAATAACTAGAGCACTGAAAATTGCTGGTGGTATCACTACAGAAGCTGACATTCGCCGCGTGCAAATCCGCCGCCGAGTCAGAGGTGGCAATGAACAAACTATCATGGTAAATCTGTGGGATTTGCTGCAAAAAGGCGACGCCACTCAAGATATTTTGCTGCAAGAAGGAGATAGCGTAATTATCCCGACAGCAGCTACTGTAGACTTGGCTGAAGTTTCTCAAGTCGCAAATAGCAGTTTTTCTCCGAACGCGATTAGCATCAATATTGTAGGAGAAGTAATTAGGCCTGGCGCTTTGCAGGTGCGGCCTAGTACCTCCCTTCACCAAGCTTTGCTCACCGCAGGCAGTTTCAATCAATTACGAGCTAAAAAAGACAAGGTAGAACTCTTGCGTTTGAACCCCAACGGTACTGTTTCTCGCCGCACGATAGAGGTAGATTTTGCTCAAGGGTTGAATCCTAATAATAACCCCACTCTCCGCAACGACGATGTGATTCTGGTAGCGCGATCGGGCTATGCTAGGGTAGGAGACAATATTAACAGTTTCTTGCAGCCAATAACAGGAGTTGCAAGTGGGATCAGCGCTGTTAGTGGCGTTCTTACTGGGTTTCAAGCAACTATCAACGCTTTTCAAAACTTATTTTTGGGAGGGGATTTCGAGCGGCGAAATCAGCTCAGACAGATTCGCCAACAAGATGCAGACAGACAAGAGCAACGTGAAGACAGACAGCTACAAAGAGAGCTAGACCGTCAAGATAGACTACAGCAAGCAGAAGACAGAAGACTGCAACTTGAAGACAGACAGCGGCAAATAGATATTGAAAATCAGCGACTTCAGATTCAAAATCAACAACTTCAGCTTCAGCAGCAGCAGCCACAACAAATTCAGTCTACTCCTTAGACATGATAATTAAGCCCACCTAAAAAACAGAATACCCAGATACCCGACTTCTTGTTTAAGAAATCGGGTATCTAACAGACCAATCGAAAGATGTGCGCGTTTCTGAGGGAGAATTCAAAATATTTAACAAAACTTTCCTGTATATATCTAAACCTTTAGGATTGAGGTGAACGCCGTCAATTGTTAAATCTTCATTCAGAGCTTTTTCTTTAAACAACGCTTGTATATCGCTAGATTCCACGGTCACATTTTCGTCGGCGGCTACTTTATTGATGAGAACATTGATTTCGTCAACTCTGGCAATTGTTCCGGCAAATTTAGGATTGTAGCTGGCGGCAAGAGTTGAGTAAAAAGCAGGAATCAGAATAATTTGTTTTGTTCCGATCGATCGCATCACGGCGATCGCCTCTTTTAAATTACTAACAAACTGCTCATCGCTAATGCCGTACATAGCATCATTTGTGCCGATCGCCACAATCGCTTTTTCGCAGGTAAACCGAAGCGGCACTACAAGTTTAAGCTGTTCTAGCAGCGAGACTGAACTCATCCCTCCGATCGCAAAATTAAAATTTTCTGCTCCCAAAGAGTCTCCCAGAGCCGAGGAAATAGAATCGCCCCACACACACCCTTGATATTGCCGATCTTTAATTTGTTGTACCTGATTGTACACAGCAACTTGCCACCACAGTGCAGAACTAACTGTATCACCCGAAGGTTGCGGGTTAGCTAACACCCGAAAGGGGATATACGCCGATAAAAACAAAGCCAACAGGACGGAAAATAACCTAAATTTAACTTTCATAAAACTTGCTAATTTTGCTGCTAGTTTAGTTTATGCTATTCCTTTGACCAACAGTCAGGATTTATGCAAATTTAGCGAAATTGCGCTCCTCTTTTCATGATAATTAATCAATCTTTCGCCCCCAACAACTCCTGCTGCAAAACCTGATTTAATTTGCCGCTGCGAAACCCCTCCAAATCCAAAGTCGCGTACATAAAACCAAACTCCTGAAACACCGCAACCAAAGCAGGCAAATCCGTATTTAGCACAAACTCCCGAATCTCCTCTGCCGGTAACTCAATGCGCGCCGTATCTCCCTCCGATCTCACTCGCAAATTTTTCAGTCCCAACTGGCGCAAATACCGTTCAGCGCGCCCCACTCTTTGCAACTTTCTAACGGTGATTTCTTCACCGTAAGGAAAGCGCGAACTCAAACAAGGTTGAGCGGGTTTGTCCCACCAAGGCAAACCCAATTCTTTTGCCAACTGCCGCACTTCAAATTTAGTGATTCCTACTTCTGCTAAGGGCGATCGCGCACCGCGTTCCTTGGCCGCCTGAATTCCGGGACGGTAATCCTTTAAATCGTCAGCATTAACCCCATCTACCACATAAGGATAACCCTTTGCTAGTGCTAGGGGTTTCAAAGTATCGTGCAGTTCGCTTTTGCAGAAATAGCAGCGGTTAACCGGGTTAGAAGTGTAATTGGGATTTGCCATTTCCTGAGTTTCTACTTCCTCGTGGGCAATCCCAATTTCTGCTGCTTGAATGCGCGCATCTTCTAAATCTTCTGGCAGTATAGACGGGGAAACTGCCGTCACTGCCAAAGCGCGATCGCCCAACACATCAAAAGCGATTTTGGCTACCAAAGTGCTGTCAATTCCGCCGGAGTAGGCAATCAAAGCCCGTTCCATCTGTGCGAAAATATCTTTTAATTGTTCTAGTTTTTGTATTAACATAATTTCACCTTTTTTTACGAACATATAAGTAAGAAAGCAAACTCAATAAAGAAGAATGAAGAAAGCATATATCGAGCGGGTTCCTTTCTTCCCTCGAACCACTTCTTTCTTCCGACGGACATCGACTTCTAATGCTATTCTGGATCGATACCGAGGGCTGCCAATCGAGCCAAAAGTTCTTGATTTCGCTATCTTTCCTGTTCCAGCAGCGTCTCGGCTAACTCTTTGTCTTGCTGTCGGCGATCGGCTCGCTGGCGTTCATCTTCTGCCCGCTGGCGTTCCTTTTCTGCCCTTTCTTTCCGCCACAAAAGCAGTTCTCCTTCAGCATTCCACCAACGCAGCCAATATCCCGTTCTACCTTCGCGAGTTCCCTGCGACACACCCAAAAATAGATTTAATCCAGGTATTAAATAACGGCCGTTTTCATCAGGATTTTGATTGTCATAACGCTCTGATTCAAGCGCATAAACTTCTATTCTGCCTGTCTGCGGTAGAAAAATGACATAGCGAGGAACTTTGATTACTTGTTCGCAAAAAAAACACTTGCCGATTTCTTCTGTGTGTTCGACAGAGTATTCGTCGCCGTAAGTAGCTAATAGAAATTCCATCACTACAAAAGGGACAGTTCCTTCGGTATGAGGGGTGTAACTGCGGCGGGGATAGTTGTGAGGCCAAGGTTGAACCGGCTGCACGTACATCCAGTCTGGGGCTTTGCAAATAGTGTGATCGTCCACAGCAGCACACAAACCAAAATTAGAAACTATTAGTGCGTCTTGCATTAGTTCCGGGGAATCCATTACATACTGGCGCAAACCCTTAGAGATTAAAGGATGTTCTATATTTTCCACGGGGTCGTCTGGTAGGATGAAATCCTCGGGTAGCAGCGGCCAAGTAATCTTGAGCTGCGATATCGGTTTGTGAATTACAGTATTCATAAGTCACCTCATTTTACCACTAAAATTTTGAGTTTTAGTCGAGATTGGCTATCAATAACCTTTTCTATATCTTAGCGCGCTAATTTGATAATAAAATTGTTTGTAGTAATGACGAAAATCCTCACTACAAACAGTTACCCTGAAAGTGCCGACTGCGAGTTTTAAAATTCCCGGCGGGAAAATATGGCGATCGCAATTGACAACAGCAGCACCACATACAGCAAACCGTAGCCAGCATCTGTAATCAAACCTGCCAAGTAAGGAACTTGTCCGTAAACAGCATCGTTTCTCAAATTGAATCTGGCTAAATCCGGCAATACCAGATATAGTCCCATCATCAGTTGTTCAATACCAGGATTTTTAGTTAACTTGCCCAAAGCAACTAAATCCCGCGTCGAATGTCCCATTAAATAAACGCCAAATGTCAGTAAAGTTGCCAGCAGCGAACTGCTAAAAACCCCAAATAAAATCCCGACACCGGCCATGAGACACAGTTCAAACCAGACAAACAACGAAGCGATTAAAATGCTTTCCAAAGGGAAAGGAATGTGGCTCAAACTCAGAATAGCCAGATAGATAACAGTCATTGCTGCTACAAGCACCGCCAGCACCGCCGACAGCCCTAAGTGCTTGCCCACAATTAACTCCGCCCGACTTATCGGTTTAGCAACTAACAGATAAACAGTCCGTTTTTCAATTTCTTTGTTGACCAGTCCGGTAGCCACAAAGACTGTGGCAATTAGACCGAGGAGGCTCATAGCAGCCAAACCGATATCTAAGATAATTTTCTTTTCGGTTGTCGCCGCCAATTCCGGTATCAACCGTACCGATGCGCCCATCAACAGAGCAAAAATAATAATTAAGTAAAGGATGCGGTCGCGAATTACTTCCCAAAATACATTGGTCGCGACTGTCAAGATTCTTCTCAAATTCATCTAGTTATTAACCCGCTGAAAACTTTCGCCATACTTTAGTGTCAGGAAGAAGGAAGAAGGAAGAAAGCTCTTCGGCTTCGCTCAGATTAAAAAGAAGGAAGAGGGAAGAGGGAAGAAAGAGGATTTTTTCCATCTCCGACTCTCAGACTCTTTCACTCTCCCGCTATACCAATCGCAATTAGTTAACAGAGACAGAATCAAACTTGACTGTCCCCCGCCGTTCCATCTTTTCGCTGTCCGGGTTGAGAGCGTTTGATGGCACCGCAGGTTACAGTCGCTCTATTGGCTACGGCGAACACCTCGCAAGATTTGGTAAACGAATATATTTCCGGTCTAAAAACCAATCCCAGCCAAGTTGCCTGCATCTCTAACTGATAGCGGGACTCTCCTTGGACGATCGAAGTTTTGACATCCCACCTCGCATCTTCTGCGACTACCCCTGTTGTTTTTAAGGCTTGATTCCGCAGAAAAAATCGCTCGTTGTCAATATCTATTAACATTTGCTCTACTTGCGCCCACGGTTTTGTGCGGGCTTCATTTCGCAAATATCCCTCCATTGCATTGAGGATGACAACTCCTCGAGAGCGATTAATAGTTGGCTGTTGAAATGTCACCACATAATCGCTTTGCCTCAAATCCTGGGATAAAACGCTAGGGTACTGTCGTATCCAACCCTGAATTAAAAAGTGAAAAGCAAACCAACAGGAAAACAGCAGGTGAACTAGAGTAATGATCAAAAACTGAGGGCGCACCAACGACCTGATACCTTCCCGTTTTGACTCGCTATTCCAAACCTCTATTGTAGCAAGAACTACTACTGCTATCAGTGGGCCGGATATCCACGCTATTTCCTTCCTATCCGACGGCAATCTTACCAGCAACCACAAGCCAATTAAGATGCTTGTCACCCACGGACTCAGACTTACTCCTTTAATAACAAAAGGTTGCTGACTGGTCAGCAAACCCATTGAAAGTGTAAAAAATAACCAGCTCATATCAAAAAGCAGAGTTCTCGTCCGCCAGTCAGTGACTGCCGCCACTGTCAGCAAAGCTAAAAAGATGCTGAGTAGTAAAGGAGTCTTCCAATGAACAACTTTAGGCGGAATCATCGCCTTTTGGATTTTTTTATTGGTTTCCCAAAGGTTGTTCGTCAGTTTAGTGAGTTGCTGAGTGACATCAAAAAATTGCTTCATCATAAATTTTAATAGACGCTTTGCAAAAACAACACGGTTAAAATAACGACATTGCTAACAATGTGGGCGATTAAAATTCCGCCAAACTGGGTAGTTACTTGAAAAGTTCTTTTGGGAGCACGGCGGGTGAGGCTCGGCGGTCCTAAAAATGCTGGCTTGGAAGCTTTTTTATTGCCGGAAACCATGTTTTCTATGAATTCTAATCCCTGCCATTTAGCTAGAAAAGTTACTGCTAATACTGAGAGTGCTATCATAGTTATTGGAGCGTAAACATTATCCCCACGTCCTAATAAAATATAACCGATAAGCTGTTCCCGCAATTCTTTGCTAAGAACGCTTTCAATGCCGAAGAAAACTAACCAGCCTACGCAAGTGCAAGATAGATTGAGGATGGCTGTATATTCAATGCTGGTTTTGGGGCCGAGTTTAAGTAGTTTTTGCAAAAACCACGATTCGATCGCGATCGCCAAAAACATAATTAAAATTTGCACCAAAACAGTCCGAAATGGGAAAACACTCGCAATCATAAGCCTTTAGGTATATCAGTCCGTGTTAGATTTTAATTGTACAGCACAAGCGGAATAATCTTAACCGGAGGTTTAAGCACCTGATTGCGTTAAATCGTGGCTTAAAAGATTGGGGGTTAGAACTTATCGTATAATCTGTTGAGATCCGCCAAAAGAATGGAAAAATTAAACCTTCAAGGCGCGCGATCGAATACCCACCCCGATACAGACTCAAACAACTGCTGATTATGGTAAGGAATGGCATTGGTATTCGGACAGCCTCATCCCGATCGGAACGTGCCGCGGGTCAGATTCACGTCTACGACGGCGCTGGTAAAGGCAAGTCTCAGGCAGCTTTGGGAGTAGTGTTGCGGTCGATCGGGCTGGGTATCAATTCTGACTCGCCCACGCGAGTTTTGTTGCTGCGCTTTCTCAAAGGCCCCGGTCGCTCCTACGACGAAGACGGAGCAATAGAAGCCTTGCAACGGGCATTTCCGCACTTGATCGACCAAGTGCGAACCGGCAGAGCGGAATATTTTGGGGCCGAAGCAATCACCCGCTTCGATCGCGCGGAAGCTCAGCGAGGCTGGGATATCGCCAAAGGAGCGATCGCCAGCGAGCTCTATTCCGTCGTGGTACTAGACGAACTAAACCCCGTATTGGACTTGGGTTTGCTGCCAGTTGACGAAGTAGTCCAAACCCTCAAAAACAAACCAGAGTATTTAGAAGTAATCGCCACAGGCCGAGCGGCCCCGGAAGCTTTGCTGGAGATTGCCGACTTACACTCAGAAATGAAGCCCCACTATCACCCCGCAGCGGCAGAGCATCATATTTCGGGTATCGAAATATACACCGGAGCGGGCAAAGGCAAGTCTACAAGCGCTTTGGGCAAAGCTTTGCAGGCAATAGGTAGGGGTATCAGTCAAGACCAATCTCACCGGGTGTTAATCGTGCAGTGGCTAAAAGGCGGCACCGGTTATACAGAAGATGCGGCGATCGCAGCTTTGCGCCAAAGCTATCCACAGCTAGTAGACCACCAGCGGTGCGGCCGAGATGCTATAGTTTGGCGGGGGCAACAGCAAGAGCTAGACTGCATAGAAGCAGAACGCGGTTGGGAAATCGCCAAATGTGCGATCGCCAGCGGCTGGTACAAAACGATTATTCTCGACGAACTCAATCCCACAGTAGACTTAGAACTGCTGCCGGTAGAGCCGATCGTCGAAGCTCTGCTACGCAAGCCGCGGGATACAGAAATTATTATCACCGGGCGTTGCCACAAACCCCATGCTTACTTTGACTTGGCAAGCGTACACTCCGAGGTATACTGTCACAAACACTACGGCGATCGGGGCGTAGAACTAAAGCGGGGCGTAGACTTTTAAAGCCCGGAGCGGTACGCAGTTCAATCCGGGTCAGAATTATTAAATGACGACCCTGCCTGGAAAACCGGAAATTGCCACAAAGCCTTGTTACCAAGTAACAAATCTCCCAATTTCCCTTGTCTTCCCGATCACCCAGATCTGCCTTTTTTAATCTTTAATTTCCTCCCCCGGACGCGATCCCCGACCGCCAATCCAGAGTGGAACATTAAGAATATGAGCCGCGTCTTATGGAGCGTGAGCACCTGAGACAGTGCACCAGGATTATTAAAGGGTGAAGACTTTGAAAATAAAAGCTTACAAGCAAAAAAACCGCGAGGGAGAAAGTCTAGACAGGGTTAACGCCAGTAGGCTAGACTTGCGGCTGGCAAACAGGTTAAACTACAGCGGAATCCAAACATTCGGTGTTCTAGGCAGTGTCTGTAGTCGCACCAGCGATGACCAACAAGTAGAGGAGTGAAGCTTTATGACAACGTTAGATGACAATCCTAATCAACTAGATTTAAACCTTCCGGGACTAGGCCCGGATACAGTATTCGCCGGAGCTGGGGCGGATTTCGTTAGAACTTCCACCCTGGGCGGCAGCTTAATATTTGGCCAAGGCGATAACGATACTCTGATTTCAGTTGGCCCGAACGATACTCTATACGGCGGCGACGACGAAGATTCAATCAGATCTCAGCGCACTCCGGCTTTGCTGTTTGGCGACGCAGGCTCGGACACCATAGTCGCTGAAGCCCGCGCTACCGTGGCCGGCGGTTTGGGAGAAGACATCCTCCAAGGTACTGTCGAAGCTAACCTGATGTTTGGTAATCAGGGCGCAGATACGATTCTGGGAGGGGCGCAGAGAGGAGATTCCCTCTACGGCGGTAAGGACAATGACGCGATCGGCTTCTTCATTGCAGGCGGTGGCAACAACCTTTCTTTACAGGGTGGCTTGGGTATTGGCTTCGCTGGCAATGAAGGCAGCAACTACTTGCGGGGTGATAATGGCGACGACTTGGTTGTAGGTATCAATGTAAGAGACACTCTCTTTGGCGGTAAAGGCAACGACACCCTAAGAGGTGTGGCCAGCAACAGCTACCTGTCGGGCGATCTTGACGACGACATCTTAGTGATTACCAACAGTACGCAAAGCAGCCCATTTACTTCCTCCGTCATCACGATCGGAATTGAGAGAACCACCTTGATTGGTGGTGGCGGCAACGATTCTCTCACCGGGGCGATCGGCGAGTTTGGCGGCGGCAGAAACTTCTTTGAGGGCGGCGACGGCAACGACACGATCAACGTTTTTGCTACTTCGGATACTGCGTTGGGAGGTGCAGGCGACGACTTCATCGTGTCGGCGTCGGTGCCGAATGTAATTTCGAGCGTAGGCGCCTCCAGTTCATTCCCAGGCTTCGCGGGTCGCAACTTGCTCGACGGCGGAGTAGGCAATGACACGATCGTCGCTGCCTTCTCCAGCGATACGATGATTGGCGGCGAAGGCAACGACAGCCTGAGCGGTACCTTTACTAACGCAGCCGGTGGAGATGGCAACGATACTATCAATGCTACCGCTGCCTTTTTTGGTAATGCTACTGGTACTGCTTTGATTACTCTCGAAGGCGGGCTAGGCAACGATCTGTTAATTGGCTACACCAATCCTACTGGCAGCTTCACCGTTACCAACCTCATGAACGGTGGCGAGGGAAGTGACACCATCATCTTTGGCAGCCAGCGCGATCGCGTGATTGGCAACTTTGCGGGTAACGACTTCATCTCCTACGCTAGCAGCATCACCTTTACTGGCACAGCCGCCAACTTGATTAGCGATACCTTAGGCAGCAACTTCATTATTGGTGGCAACGGCACTGATGTGGTCACTACTGGTAACGGGGATGACATCCTGTTCGGCGACTCATCCAATGCTACCGACTCCCTCGGAGGAGCTGGGGACGATACCTTAAATGCCGGTGCCGGAAACGACACCATGCTGGGCGGCTTTGGTAACGACTATTTGATCGGCGGCGACGGTAACGACTCTCTCGGAGGCGGGCCGGGTGCTGACACGCTGATTGGTGGCAGTGGCAATGACAGCTTCTACTACAACAACTTCGGCGAAGGCGCAGTGGGTACAAACACAGACCAAATCGGCGATTTTACGATCGGTCAAGACAAGTTTATCTTCCAACTCAATGGCTCCAACGGCTTCCCCAACTTGAGGGTAGTGCCAAATACGAATCGAATTTCTTCGCAGGCCTTCTTGGCGGTTGAGAGTGGGTCTTACAACAGCAGTTTTGGTCCAGCCGGGGCAGGCCCGACAGAGCCGTTCGTCTTTTATGAAAATTCAACTGGACGACTAGGATTTGACTCTGACGGTTTTGGTGGTTCTGACCGAGGCGTTACACTGGCAATTCTGAATGGCAGACCTGGCATTACGGCTGCTGACATTACCCTGATTTAATTTGGGTAAAAGTGGATCGGGTCGATGCTGAAACATCGCCCGCGCCAACTCTCAAAACTAATTGTGGTATGTTTCGAGCTGGGGATATCCATCCCTGGCTTTTTTATTGGCATTGGGAATTGGGCATCGGGGATTGGGCATTGGGCTTTGGGCATTGAAAGGAAGGGCAGATTCACCGATCGATCCATTTTGCCACGCATCAATAATGTTGACAAACCAGCCACCCAACTCAAAGACGATATAATTGACATTTGAGTAAAAGTCGATTATCGTAGCAGACTAATATTCTATTTTGTTATTCAAAAACAGTTATTAATAGTGAAACTGTCCAATGGTCATCTAACAGATTTAGGCAATAAAATAGAATTATATTCTTTAAATCATAATCATCAAGAAGGAAAAAATAAAGCTATTTTGTTTGCCAGTAAGTTAGGCATTACCATAAAAAATGCTGAAATGCTCAAACAGGCTTTAAAAGAAGCTGCTATCAACGAAGATGTTGTTATTTAAAAAAACAATGAATACGGAACACATTACCACATGAAATTATTGCTAAAAACCGAAGTAGGTGAATCTCTGATTCTAGCAGCTTTAATCGTCCGCGCAGGTAAAATTTTACCCAGATTAACAAGTTGTTATTCCGTCAAAAAGTGAGGTAAAAACAATGAAAATAATTAAAGACATTAATATTGTTGATTTAACTGAAGATTTAGAAGCAACCCATTTTGAAAAAAAACAAATCATTAAATTATATAAAGGAGAAGTAGGCACAGTCGTGGTGGAATTTGATGGCAGTGCTTTTGAGGTAGAATTTTCTCATCAAGGTGGCACAACTTATGGAAGGAAAACAGTTCCCGCCACAAAATTATTAATGCTTTTGTATTATGAATTACTAGAATCTGTAGGGGCAGTTCTCCGATGAATTTTGCCACGCACCAATAATGTTGATAAACCCGCTCCCACCCAACAAATAACCCCGATTAAGCATCGTCGCCCAAGCATTAAATTCAATTAATTCTGAATTTTGGGCTGGGGGGAGGTGGGTTTATGAGATGGTTAGTTTTGGGCAATTATGGTTGGTAAAACCTGGCCCAAGATATTGGTACAAATGATTGAGGCTCATTATAAAAAAATCCCGCAAACATATTGTTTGCGGGATTTAGTAGGCAGGAAACTTGTAGCGAATACTGTTACTAAGCTCGGTCTACAATCTCTTTGGCTTTATCTTTGAGGTCTTCTTTCAGGTGAATTGCGGATGCTTCATCTTGCTTGGCTTGACCTTCTAATTTATCTTTCTGATTGCCTGTAACTTCGCTAACAGCTTCTTGGATTTTGCCTTCAATATTCTTTGCTGTTGCTTCGACTCTATTTTCAATGCTCATAATTTTATATTCTAACTCTACAACTATAATATATACTTTTAAAGCTGAGTCTATATCCCTCTTTAGATAGATTTGTTATTACCCTTATTTCTAAGTTAAAGGTTCGATTGGAATTTCCACAAGTTTATTTCTGGAGGAAAAACCGGATTTAATGTCGATCGCAGATTTCGGCACTTTAAACTTTTTCGCCAACAGCATGATTAATTCTTGGTTGGCTTTACCATCAACGGGCGGGGATTTGAGATGTATTGTGAGGCTGCCGTCGGGTTGTTCTGCGATGCTTTGCTGTTTGGAATTCGGTTTAACTTTGACTGTGAAAATACTCACACTTCGACTTTCTCTAAATGTTCTATCTTCGTTCCCAAAACTTTCAGGAATTCAGCCAGCCAGTTAGGATGTGCTGGCCACGCGGGGGCGGTGACTAAATTGCCATCGACTACGGCTTCGGTAACTGGAACTTCTGTATATTTGCCGCCTGCCCGGAGTACGTCGGGGCTGCAAGCGGGGTATGCGGTGCAGCGTTTGCCTTCGAGTACGCCGGCTGCTGTTAGAACCTGTAAGCCGTGACAAATAGATGCGATCGGCTTTTTGCTGTTGGCAAAGTAGCGGGTAATTTGCAGCACTTGTTCGTTGAGGCGGATGTATTCTGGGGCGCGTCCTCCGGGGATAATCAAAGCGTCGTAGTCGGCCGGGTTGATTTCGTCAAAAGTCGCGTTTAAAGTGAAGTTGTGACCGGGTTTTTCGCTGTAGGTTTGATCGCCTTCAAAGTCGTGAATTGCGGTGCGAACTGTTTGACCTGCCACTTTGTCCGGGCAGACGGCGTGGACGGTGTGACCTACCATTTGCAGTGCTTGGAAGGGAACCATTACTTCGTAGTCTTCTACAAAGTCGCCGACTAACATTAAGATTTTTTTGGCTGTCATGTTTCCAACTCCTGTTATTTTGATTGTGTTAAATAGGATTAAAAAAATGCGGGGCAGTTAAAAAGCTTGCCCCGCAAGCTATTGTGGAATCTAGAAACCGTTGCGTCCCCAAATGACCATTGAAATTGAGAAGGAGAACAGAACTAGCACCGAAACCCAACCGAGTGACAAAATATCCATAGCTATTTATTGAACAAACTGTACAAAGTGACTCCAAACCTTATGATAAGTCAATTTGAGCCATTTTTGAAATGAGGGCGCTGTGAAGGACTCGTCAAATTTTAGTGCGGCTGAACGGGTAGAATCTTTGAAGGCAGGGAGTGTTGCTGCTTTGTCTTGTTTGCTTAGTTTTGGGGCGATCGCCCTTGGTAATAGCTTAATTCTAGCGGATAGGTTCGATTCTCTGGCGAGTTTGCAGGTAAGGGAAATTGACCTAAATTTTGCGTTCAGAGGGACGATCGCACTTTTGGGCGGTTTTTTGTTCGGGGTGACTTACCGCTATGCGATTCGCCGAGATGTTAACCCGCAGCTTAAATCGGGCGCGGTGTTGGCTTTTGGGTTGGTGCGGGCTTTTGGACAGTTGGATGCTGGATTGTCGTTTGATGCCGGGAAGATGCCCGCACTACAGGAGTTATTGCCGTTTGCGGTTCGCGGTGTCGAGAGTGTGGTATTGTTTGCGATCGCGGGTTTGGTTTTGGATTGGGCGATAGGGCGATCGTGGATTAAGCCCTTTGATTCTTGAGTGCAAAATCTTGCAGCATTTTTAGGAACAGGCAAGATGCCTGTTCCACAAAATTTCAATTTTATTGTGGGGTGGGCTTCTAGCCCGCCCAAAACATACAATTTAGCGAAACAGCTTATTTTGCGCTAAACCGGCCCCTAAAGATTTAACACCTCAAATTCTGGATTGCCGTAAACCATCTGTTTATCTACCGCCGACAAAACTTTATTGTTAGCAGCATCAGAAACTAAACACTGACAAACTAGCTGCGCTACATCTGCCCGATGAATCGTTCCAGAAACTCGACAATCTTCTGTTAAAATACCGTTGCCGGTTGCAGGTTCCGATTTAAGTCCACCGGGACGAATCACTGTATAAATCATCCCGCTTGCTATCAAATGATTTTCGGCTTTTTCCTTTTCAATTAAAACCGGGCGCAAAGTTTCTAAAGCTTGGGGCGGCAAAGCGCCGGCACTATTACCGCTGCCGATGGATGAGACTAAAAGAAATTTTTGCACGCCTGCTTTTGCCGCCGCATCAATCAAGTTTTTGTTGCCCAAATAATCGGATATTTCTCTATCTTTTGGCAAGCTGCCAATTGTGCTGATTACTGCATGAATTGGCTCACCGCCAGCCATGGCCACTTCCATCGCGGCAGCATCCAAAGCATCGCCAGTGACGACTTTGATGCCCATTGCTTCTAATTCGGTGCTATTTGCGGGCGATCGCAAAAGTGCAGTTACTTGCATCTTTTGTTCTACCAACAACTTCGCGATTTCCAGGCCTACGCCTCGGCTAGCACCCGCTAAAAAAATGTGGGATTTGTCTGTCATGTTAATTATGTTTTAAGTTGTGCATAAATTGGATGTTTTGACTGGGAACAGTATACAACAATCCTCTGTAAATGTTTGAATTAGTTTTTTTAACCGCAGAGGAAGAGAGGGCAATGATTCGCAATTACCTATTGCCAATTTCCAATTTACGTTAGATTTTTTTGCCCACCATTACTACCCAAGATTGAGCTTCGCGTGGTAAGCCGGGGGGGCGGTAGTAGTGATTTACAATTTCAAATCCCGCTCGTTCTAAACAAGGGGCTAAAGTATGATATTCCCATCCGGCAGTATAGCGTTTTCCCGTTGGTCGCTCGTCGTATCCCTCCCAATTTCCCCGGCACATTGACATGACAATTGCACCGTTAACAACTAAGGCTTTGTGCAAATCTTGCAGCACTTTCACCATCTCGTTGCTGGGAACGTGAATCAGGGAAGCATTGGCAAAAATACCGTCAAATTCTGCATTTGGCAAGTCGAGATTCAGAAAAGATTGCTGCCAAACTTCGCATCCCGATAACTTCTTAGCTATTTCTACAAAAGCTGGAGTTGCATCTAAGCCTACAACTGTGTGTCCTTGGCTCTTGAAGGCTACTAAATCTCGTCCCGGCCCGCATCCTATATCGAGTATTTTACCGGGATTGCGGGGCATAGCAGCCGTCAGTGCGGATCGATTTTGGGATACGTCGTGATGCCAAGTTCCTTCTCGGAAAGATTCGGCAGTTAGCTGGTATTCTGCGATCGTAATTTCTTCGCGTTTGTCCACAATTTCCCCCTCTTGTATTATTTTAGATTTTAGATTTTAGATTTTAGATTGAAGAAGGTCAACGGTAGAATAAGGGTTTCTGGCTACAATCTAAGAACTTAAGGCTGACGCATTTGCTATCTCAGAAACCCGGTTTCTATCCGCCCATACGTAAGCGTGAAGTAGAGATATTGGGTAGGGACACGGCACTGCCGTGTCCTACTCTATTTCATTCGATTGAAAACTACTATAATAGTTAAACAACCAGGGTTTTTTGTTCCGATTTGGTAACTGCTGAATCAACTTCTAAGAGAGAACCTTCAGGGGATTCGATCGCAAATCCCGCATCTCGAATCATGTCCCAATCTTGATGGGCAGCTTGTCCGGGAGTTGTCAGATAATCGCCAACAAAGATAGAATTAGCGGGGTAGAGTCCGAGAGGTTGCAGCGATCGCAAATGCACTTCCCGTCCCCCAGCAATCCGAATTTCTTGACTGGGAAGCAAAAATCGGAACAAACAGAGAATTCGCAAACATTGGCGGGGAGTTAACCGATTCACCTCTGCAAATGGTGTGCCGGGAATCGGAATGAAAAAGTTAACTGGCACGCTAGTAACGCCCAATTTGCGAAGCGAAAGCGCTAAATCGATCGCATCATCATCCGATTCGCCCATCCCCAAAATTCCGCCGGAACAAGTTGTGATCCCCGCTGCTTTTACGTGTTCGACGGTTTCCACCCGATCGCCAAAAGTGTGAGTCGTGCAAATATCCGTGTGATATGATTCGGAAGTATTGAGATTGTGATTTACGCGATCGACTCCAGCTTTAGCCAAACGGTGAGTTTGTTCCTCGCTCAACAATCCCAAACAAGCACAAATTTTCAGGTTATAATTTGCCTTCACAGTCTCGACAGCATCCAAAACGCGATCGAAAGTAGATGCGTTAGGTTGACGCCCCGAAATCACCAAACAAAACGTACCAGCTTTTAACTCTGCTGCGCGTTGGGCGGCATCCAGAATTTTATCCTTAGCTAAAAGCGGATATTTCTCAATTTCCGCAGTCGAAATTTTTGACTGAGAACAATAATGGCAATCTTCAGGACAAAGGCCGCTTTGAGCATTTAACAAATAGTGCAGCCTGACTCGGTTTCCCCAGTAGTGGCGGCGCACCCGATAAGCTGCGTTTAGTTGTTCCAGCAAAACCTCATCCGGTGCGCGCAATACGGCTAAAGATTGCTCGCGAGAGATACATTTGCCCGCCAGCGCGTCGTCAGCCAAATCGTTCCAATTGGGTAAATTCATTACTAAAATTAAAGGGTTTACAGAGTATCCAAAACCTGACGAATCACCCGATAAATCGATTCTAGTTCATCAGGAGAAATGCAGTAGGGAGGCATCAAGTAAAGCGTATTTCCCAAGGGGCGGAGCAAAAACCCCGCTTCGAGAAATCTGGCTTTCAATACAGGAGCAATGTCATTAAAATAACCGGAAACGCTTTCGGTTTTCACATCCATTGCTGCGATGGTGCCGCAAGTCCGAATCCGTTCGAGTTTAGGATGATTTCTCAACCATTGATTCAGATATTGTCGGTGCAATTTTTCCATCTCTTGATACACATTTGGGTTTTGATCCAAAAGCTCCAAGGATGCTACACTCACCGCACAAGCTAAGGGATTTCCGGTGAAAGAATGACCGTGAAAAAAAGCTTTGTCCGATTCATCTCGCCAGAAAGCTTGATAAATATCCTCCGACGCCATTGTGACAGCAATTGGCAAACAGCCGCCAGACAATCCTTTAGACAAACACAGGATATCCGGTGAAGTTGCAGATTTAACCGAGGCAAACAGTTCGCCCGTGCGGCCAAAACCCGTCATTACTTCATCGTAAATCAACAATACATTAAACTGGCGGGCAAGTTTGGCGAGATCCTGCAAAAACTCAGGGCGGCACATTCGCATTCCCCCGGCACCTTGCACCAAAGGTTCGATAAAAATACCCGCATAGCCACCCTGCTTTAACAAAAACTCCAACTTCTCTAAACTCGTCGCCTCCTTGCTTTCCACCTCCTCATCGCCGTCAAAAGTCGCGGGAAAAGGAACAACATCCCCAGCAAACATTAAAGGTGCAAAAGATTCCCACCACAGCGAACTTCTGCCAGCAGACATCGCGCCCACAGTATCGCCGTGATAACCTCCCTCAAAACTAATAAAGCTAGTGCGATCAGTTTCTCCGAGATTGCGCCAATATTGAAATGCCATTTTCAGAGCAACTTCAACAGCAGTCGAGCCGTTATCAGAAAAGAAAATCCGCGTTAAAGAAGCAGGCGTATGAGTTAGCAATTTACTCGCAAGTTTCTGGGCAGGTTCGTGAGTAAATCCCGCAAAGATTACGTGTTCTAACTTTTGGGCTTGTTCGTAAAGAGCCTCAGCGAGAACCGGATGACTGTGCCCGTGAACAGTCACCCACCAACTAGAAATGCAGTCGAGAATTTGTCGCCCGTCTGCTAATTCCAGAACCGATCCTTTGCCGCGAATTACCTTCAGCGGCGGGGCAGCCGTTTTCATTTGCGTGAATGGCTGCCAAATCGGTGAACTAGAAGAATTCTGTTCATTATTAGCCGTCATTTTTACCCTGGTAACTAATATCAACTCGCATTTTAATATAGCAATGTTAACTTACTTGGCAACTCTTTATCTTCTCTTCTGTTTTCTTCTCTTCTGTTCCTTCGCGTCCTTAGCATCTTCGCGGTTCGTTCAAAAAAAATATAGTTTGGTGGCGAGGGCGGTTGCCCTGCAACGTCAGCCCCCATACCACGTATTCGCGGGCGATGGTTAAAATTGTCAGTTACAATTTTCTGCCTTTGAGCAAATAAGTCGTCATAGATCCTTTGCCTTTAACATTAATTTTACCGCGCTTTTCCAACAAATACTTATCGCACAGCAACTCATAAGTTGAGTTGCTAACTTGAATTTTACCCGGAAGTCCCTGAGATTCCATGCGGCTTGCTGTATTCACAGCATCTCCCCACAAATCGTAAATAAACTTTTTAGTGCCGATAACACCTGCTACTACAGGCCCAGTATTAATGCCAATGCGGATATTGAGAGGTTTACCGCATTCGTCGCGGAATTTCATAATTTCTTGCTGCATTTCCAGGGCCATATCGGCAATAGATTCGGCGTGATTTGTACAGGGAAGTGGCAAACCGCCTGCTACCATATAATTGTCGCCTATCGTCTTAATTTTTTCTAAGCCGTATTGCTCGCTCAAGCTATCGAAAGATGAAAATATTTTGTTAAGCAACTCGACTAATTCTTCAGGAGACGTGCGCGAAGATATTTCGGTAAAGCCCACAATATCAGCAAACAAAACCGTAACCTCGGCAAATCCGTCCGCAATATTTATCTGACCTTGTTTTAGGCGATCGGCAATCATTACCGGTAATATATTTAGTAATAAACGTTCCGACTTTTCTTGTTCGGCGCGCAATACTTCTTCAGCTTGTTTCCGCTGTGCAATTTCCTTGTATACTCGGTGAAACATTTGATTGAATGCGACCATGAGTTCTCCCAACTCGTCATCACGCTTGACAGACAGAGAGTAGAAATCAGGTTGTTCTCGATCTTTGCTCAAAGCGTCTCCGGCAGCGATCAAGTCATCGCGCAATCTCAAGAGAGGTGAAATTACTGTCACCCCTAAAAAAAACATAGTCACAGAAGTGACAAAGGCTGATATAATGATGACTAGAACGGCAATCCGCCCGATAAATGCGTAGAGTTCCGGTTGAACGGTGGAAGCATCGTGCCGAACAATTAAGATGTAATCGCCTCCAAAATGTCGCTCCGTCCAAGCAATATCGTAGCGCTTGCCATCGAAATTGTGACTGTGAACTATACGAGCTCTTTTTAGTTGCTTTAAACTGATTTCTGGCGGTTCGCCAAGTGTATATATTAGCTGACCGTTAGCTTGGTAAATAGATAGTCCTAAGACTACTTGAGAATCCTTAATAATATTTTTTACTTCTTCTTGCAAGAAAGTGCGATCGGAAATATCTTGTTGGAGCAAAAACTCTAGGGAATCAACAGTCGCCCGAGATACCTGTTCCAGTTGGCTTAAAAGTTCATTTTCTCGCCGAAAATAAGAGGGAACTAAAATAATTCCCTCTATGACAAGAATGCTAGCAAATACCCACAAAGCTATTTGCCTAGACAAGCGAGATTGGAAAAATTTTAAGAATGATAAAATCCGCGATCGCATAAAATTTACTATTTTGTCAATGGCTAATGTAGGACATAGGAAAAAAACCGGGTTTCTGGTCATCAAGTTTGGGTGTGTCAACGACGCAACCGCGCAGAAACCGGGTTCTCAAATCTCCTGTGTAATTTCTGTAATTGTCAGTAGTCAACAGCCAGCAGCCATTAACTGTTAGTTCTTGGCTGACGACTAACAACGAATGACTGATGACCCGCCCAAAAACGGATACCAGCCCCCGACTTAACTCGCGGATATATAAAAATTTTAGACCAAAGTTCAAGCTCCCAGATTCACCTGTGCAGTAAATCTAAAATCTAAAATCTAAAATCTAAAATCTAAAATTGACTGACTCCGGACTAACTAGCATACCCCTTAATAATATAATAAACAAATTAAACCGAAACTGCGCTAACTAGCCTGCCTGCAAGCAGATAAGTATTCATATCGCCCTTGCCTTTGATGTGGATAATTCCTCTGTCTTCAAACCGATACTTATTTTGCAAGATATCGTAAGTTGATTGTGTGACTTGAATCGCGCCGGCAATCCCGTGGGATTCCATGCGGGCTGCTGTATTGACGGCATCGCCCCAGAGGTCGTAAATAAATTTTTTAGTGCCAATAACCCCCGCAATTGCCGGCCCGGTATTGATGCCGATGCGAATGTTAATTCCTGCATGATGTTTGGCATTAAATTTTGCTAATTCCTCCTGCATATCTAAAGCCATTTCTGCAATGCTTTCTGCGTGGTTGGTGCTGGGATTTGGCAAACCTCCCACTACCATGTAAGCATCTCCAATTGTTTTGATTTTTTCCAAGCCGTACTTTTCCGTTAAGCTATCGAAGGCTGAAAAAATTTCGTTTAGAAACTTGAGCAGTTCTTCGGGAGATATTTGTGCTGAAAGCACGGTAAAGCCTACGATATCCGCAAACAAAATCGTGACTTCTGCGAAGCCGTCAGCAATACTGCTTTGACCGTCTTTTAACTTGGCAGCAATGGATTCCGGTAAAATATTGAGCAGCAGGCGATCGCTCTTTTCCTGTTCTTTTACCAATTCTACATTAATTTCTTGCAATTGTGCCGTGCGTTCCCTGACGCGCTGTTCTAATTGTTTAGCATTCTGGCGCAACCTGCTGATAGATAAAGTTAATCCTGTAACCCCTAAAAGTGAAAGTCCTACTAACAGTAAAAACAGGTTTTTAAGCTCACTTTTAGTATTTTGAGTGATGGTATCCAGAGGTTGAATAATTTCTAATATACCCCGCACATCTCCCACTTTCCAATCAGTTTTAGGACTGTCACGGTGAGTATTGTGACAGTTCACGCAGCTAGAAGTTAGAATATCTGCCTCGGCATATCGAAAGGCTGGTTTGCCGCGATAATTCTCACGGCGGACAAACTTTTGTGTCGGATTTTGCGTCAAATACGTAATAGCTTGCTGTTCAAAGTCGTCTCGGACTCCGCCTTCTTTTCTCCGCCAGGGAAACGGGTAGTTACTGTAGAGACGAAGTGATACTTCTGGATTTTTTTTTGTGATATGGTTGCCGAGTTCTATTAAGAAACTGGCTGGTACGGGAACTGTTACTTTTGTCGGGTTGTAGTCGTGGGTAAAGTTAATCGCTTTAGCAGTGTTGAGAGGACTAACAACATCGGAACTGTAAAGGGTGCGGGCTTCTTTAACAGCTTGGGCATAGAGGGTGGCATTTTGGAGGGCTTGCGATTCAATTAGGGTGGAGGAAAGACGAGACATATTTTCCATCGCTACTCCTACACCTATACAAAATAAAATTGTCACTGCAAGGAGAATTCGCTTGTAAATTAATTGGCTGATGGCAGCCCGAATTCGATAAATCAACTGGCGCATGGTATCCTCAAGTGTGAGGTTTAATCTTAATTGGAATTTATGCACTACTAACATAACACTGCTTTTTCAGACTGTTTTGCTGGCGTCCGGGGTAAAGCAAGACTCTGTGAGTGCAACCAAGGGTTAATTATTGTTTACCGCGAGTGTTTCGCTTATCCGTAAGAATACCCATAACTTTATAGGGATTTTTTGTTGAGTGAAGTACAGATGCTCGGTTAAAGACACCGCAGTGCCCTGTCCCTAGTTCACGCATTTTTTGCTTTATCTCGGTTAGGATAACAATTGTAGTCTCTGGTTGGCGATCGTGAATTCTGACTCTACTGTCTCACTTACTAACAACGAAATTTTTCCGGGAGAAGTTTTCGTCAACACTGCCAATTTTGATACTGGCATTCGGCGACTTTTACCTAAATATGACGAAATGCTAGACGTAGTAGCAGGCTGCATTGCTAACACAAACCACCGCATTTTAGAACTCGGCTGCGGTACGGGGGAACTCACTTTAAAAGTTCTCAAACGCTACCCGTCTGCGGAAATAGTTGCTGTCGATTACTCGCCGCGAATGCTTGATTTTGCCCGCGCCAAAATAGAGTATGCAGGATACACAACTCGGTGGACTGGGATAGAAATGGATTTTGGAGAATGGGCGAACAATCCAAATTTATCAGGCTTGGGCGATAAATTCAATGCTTGCATTTCATCTCTGGCAATTCACCATCTTGAGGACGAGATGAAGTTGAAATTGTTTCAACGCATCCGCGAAAGTTTAAATGCTGGTAGCTGTTTTTGGAATGCCGATCCTCTTTTAGCAGAATCAGCAGCAATGAAAGATATTTATCAAGCGGCGCGAGAAGATTGGGTACTAAATCAGGGGGAAACGTTAGCCGAAATTCGCGCAAATGTGGGGACGAGTGTCTCTTACGGTTATTCTAATCCCGATCGCCTAGCTACACTTTCGGCACAGTTAGAAATGTTGGTAAAAGCTAGATTTGACACTGTTGCAGTTCCTTGGAAATACTACGGTATGGCAGTGTTTGGGGGATTTGTTAATTGAAAAAAGCAGTCCTGGACGCAGAACTTTTATATGTAGGGTGCGCCTGGACGCACCTTATTACTTAAAGAAAGATTGCAGTTAGTATTTTATGTTATTGGGCTATGCTGGAGAAAATATATAATACTGTCAGGATTTAGGAAACAAAATGACTGCAACTGCGATTCAAAGTATTGACTGGGATGCTTTTTCTTCGGAACTATCGGGAATTGAAATAATTAGCGATCGCGCGCAAGTTGTCAAGCTATCTCAAGATTATTATCACTTCAGTCCAGTTTTGCAACCTCTCTTAAGTGATAAAACAGGAGATTTAGTAGTTCGTCCCGCCAGCGAAGCCGAAGTTTTGCGGATTGCTGCCGCCTGCGTCAAATCCAAAATTCCGCTAACTGTTAGAGGTGCAGGAACGGGCAATTACGGGCAGTGCATTCCCCTGAAGGGAGGCGTCATTTTAGATACCAGCAAAATGAACAGTATCCGCTGGATAAAACCGGGTTTAGCTTGCGTAGAACCGGGGGTGAAAATGTCGGCTTTCGACAAACAAGCCCGAGAAACTGGTTGGGAATTGCGGATGGTTCCCTCAACCTATCGCACCGCAACGATTGGGGGATTTATCGGCGGCGGTAGCGGGGGAATTGGTTCGATAACTTACGGGCAATTGCGCGATCGGGGAAATCTTTATGCCGTTCGAGTTGTTACAATGGAAGACGATCCCCGTGTCATCGAATTACGCGGCGATGAAGTGCAGAAAGTCAATCACGCTTACGGCACAAATGGGATTATTACTGAGTTAGAAATTCCCCTCGCCCCTGCTTATCCTTGGGCGGAAATCATCGTCACTTTTGACGATTTTATGACATCGGCCAACTTCGGTCAAGCTTTGGGCGATGCTGACGGAATTATCAAAAAACTAATTTGTGTTTGTGCTTGGCCGATTCCTGCTTATTTTGCTGCTTTCCGCGATGCAATTCCTGAAGGTAAGCACTGCGCTTTGTTAATGGTGGCTGAATCTTGTCTGGAACCGCTGCAAGATTTGGTGCGGGAATATGGCGGCACAATTTGCTATCAAAAAAACGCGCAAGCAGCGAGCAAAGGTGCAGCCCTTGCTGAATTTACTTGGAATCATACCACTTTGCACGCTCGCAGCGCTGACCCGTCTCTGACTTATTTGCAGACGCTTTTTCCCCCAGATAAAGGTTTGAAGTTAATTGAGGAACTGTACAATTATTATGGGGATGAGGTGATGATGCACTTGGAGTTTTTGCGGATGAACGGCAGGGCGATCGCCGCAGCTTTGCAAATAGTTCGCTACACTACCGAATCACGGCTCAATGAAATTATTCGCTATCACGAACAGCAAGGCGCACTGATTGCTAATCCTCACACTTATATATTGGAAGATGGAGGGATGAAAAGTATTAATGTGGAACAGTTGCAGTTTAAAGAGTTGGTCGATCCTTACGGTTTGCTTAATCCGGGTAAAATGCGCGCGTGGTTGGAACGGGATTAAGGAGGATGGTTTTTAGATAAGATTCGGATCTTGAAATCGCTGCTACACAAACTTTCGTCCATCTCACTTGAGACGAAGAAATTAGTTTTCTATGTCGGAAGTTTTTAGCAAATAAAAACTCAAGTCCTTGGTGCGAACAAAACTTGTCAATCTAAGGGACGGGGGCGGTAACTTCTGCTGGTGCGATCGCGGGTGAAGGCACTGTTGGGTCTTGTTTTTGCAGCAAAAGGCGCTGTTTGTTGCGAAATTCTGCGGCCGCATCGTTCAAATTTTGGCGCTGTTCGCTATTAAATTCTTCCATGCTGCGTCCGCCTCCCAAATTGGACCGGTGAATTAAATCAAATATTCCGCTGCCGCTGCTGCGGCCGGAAAAGGGGTCGGTATTGTCTTGAGTTTGAAAGTCTTGCAGCGGTTGGGCATTATTTAAACCGCTGGCTTGAGCGAAGCTTGCTTGAGGCGATAACAGAGTACAGGATGCGATCGCGCTTGCAGCAATCCCCATCATCAATTTGCCCGATTTGGAAGTTTTGGTGTTCATAATTTATTAGTTGAACTTTCAAAAAAACAATTCTATCTAAACAATATTCTGACTTGTGACTAAATATTATATTACTTCGCTGGGGCTAAGGACACGGCAATGCCGTGTCCCTACAATTGATGGTGCAGGTTAAACGATCGCCCGCAGATAGGTCGCGATCGCCCTTCCTCACGCAAACCGGCGTCGCAGCAGCGGTTGAATGCTCAGCAGTGCCACCAAATCAAAGGCTAGCAATACTAACAGCGCTCCTCCAAAGGTAACATTACCCCAAGGAGCCTGCATCACGACACTGGCTAGGGACCAATCGCTGTGCAGGTACAGGTAGCGGATGGGTTCGATCGCGTAACTCAGAGGATTGAGAGTCACCACAACTTGCAGCCACTCTGGCATAAATGACAGCGGCGCGAGGGCTGTGCTGGCAAATAACAGCGGTAGGTTAGTAACAAAAATTACCGCTATTAATTCTACGTGGCCGGGAAGGGCGAAGGCTAAACCCAGACTCAAGCCGGTGACGCCCAAAACTAATAGTAGGACAATTAGGGCGATCGCCCCGAGTCCGGCAATTCCGGGGAATCCGGCGCCCAAAAATGCTCCGGCCGTGACAATTGTGCCGGTTTGGATGAAGCTGAGGGTGACGATAAAAATAGCCGAAGCGAGGACGATCGAAAATCTGGAAGCCAACGGCGCGACTAATAAGCGGTTGAGAAATCCGAACTCGCGATCGAACATAATCGGCAAACCAGCATTCAGCGCCCCGGCAAATGCAGTAAAAACGATTACACCAGCACCGAGAAATTGTCCGTAATTCTGGCTTTCGCCGAACAAGCCTGCGGGAGCATTTTCAAACAGAGCTCCGAACAAAACCAACCACATCAGCGGCTGAATAATTCCTGCAACTAGCGTCGAGGGGCGGCGCTGCAATTGAATAAACAGGCGCTTGGTTAAGGCGAGAGTTTCTTGGATGAAGTCGCCCAGCAGGGAACTGGAAGTGTCAGCGGATTCCGTGGAGAGTGGCCGCTGCTGGTTGAGGTTGTTGGGGGATGTAACAGTACCGCTCATAATTGCTTGCGCTGATTTTGATTAAATCTAACTCTCTTTACAGTAGCAAGTCTGGAGGTATTGGTGGTGTTGGGCGGGCGATCGCCCTTACAATTGTTGGGGGTCCATGCCTTTTTCTCGCAGCCATTCTATTAAAGCTTGATAGCGCTGCTGTTACTGTTGTCGCAGAGTGCGTTCTTCTTCTAGCTGTTGTTGAACGAGTTGTTTTTCTTGCTGTTCGCGTGCAAGTTGGCTTTCCTGTCCTCGAAGTCGATCTAATTCTACGGAAGTGAGGAATTTGCGATCGTCTGGGCGATAAATTTCCAGGGTTTCTGGTGTAATTTGAAACCGTATGCCCAAGCGGGGGCTAACCCATTACTCACAAGTTACAGCACTTCCGGGTGTTATGAGGTACAATAAGAATAGATTAAAAGAATACACCAAGGAAAGCGTATTCAGTAAATTTGCAAACAAAAATAGTAGCAGCCCATCAAGATCAGAAGCTGTCGATCAGAAAAAAAGCAGCGATATTTTCCGTCAGTAAAAGCTCTGTTCAAAAACTGGTCAAGCAACAAAAAATAGAGGGAAACTTACACCCGAAACCCAGGGGCAAACCGAGATACAGTCATTTGAATTATTCCACAGCAGAGTTGAGACAAAGAGTGGCAGCACCTCCCGATTCTACCTTACTAGAATTGTGTGAGTTATTTGCCCAGGAGACGGGAAATTGGGTGGGTAGAACAGCCACGTGTAACGCTTTACAAAAGTTGGGATTAAATCGTAAAAAAAACACAGTGAGAAGTAGCCAAGCTGGCACAGAAAGAGTCATGAAATTAAGGTGAGAGCATTGGGAAAAAGTCAAGCATATCGACCCCAAAAATCTAGTTTTTTTAGATGATACAGGAGTATTACGCTTGTTTAACCAGAACTCATGCAGGTTCCCAACGAGGAACGAGAGCCTATGCTGTCAAACCTTTTTATCGGGCCAATAAAATCACAGTAATTGGTGGAATTAGTTTCCAGCCAGTAGTGGCATTAATGACCATAGACAACTCGACGGATGGCCTAGCATTTGAGGTGTTTATCGATCAATGTTTAGTGCCACACTTGTGGTCGGGACCAGTAGTAGTGATGGATAACTTACCAGCGCATAAAGTAGATTCAATTAAGCCTATGATTGAAGCGGTGGGTGCTTCTATTTTGTGCTTGTCCCCATACTCTCCTGATTTTAATCCAATTGAATTATGGTGGTCGCAACTCAAATCTTTATTGCGACTGTTTTCGCAAACCAGCACTAAAATGGTTGACACGATAATTGCTGTGCCTCTTGACTTGATTAATCCGAAACATCTTAAAAACTGGTTTACTAATTGCTGCTACTGTACCTCATAACATCCGGAAGTGCTGTAAAAAAGAATGCCCGTATTGTGCAGCGGCGATTGATTTAGAAAATTGCAAGATCCAAACTTAAGCATGATCTCGCAATATGGTGTTTGTTCGGGGTAATCCTCCGGTGGTTGCCCCTACATGATAAGTGCGGGTCTTGTACAATTAGGTAGTTCGTAAAAATTAACATATTTCTCTCTATTTAAAATCTCTATTTTAAAATATCTTTCCGCTTGTGCAATAGCAAAGTTGCGGTCAAATAAACTGCTGCGTGCAGGCCTAAAATTTCCCTATTCCGAGCTAAGTTTTGCCAAGTCGGTTCGTAGACTGCACTCTTCTCGAATAACTGCGGTAAGATTGTGCGATCGCACAATCTTACCGCACTTCCCTCAACCGTTCACATAATAATCCCGCGTTCCCTTCGCATTCATCGCTTCCCCGAGTCGATTTAACCCGTACACGTAAGCAGCAGTTCTCATGGAAACTGACAATTCCTGAGATTCTTTCCAAATTGCTTCTGTTTCTTCAACCATTTTATGCTTCAACCGCTGGTTGACTTCCTCCAGCGTCCAATAAAGTCCGCTGCGATTTTGCACCCACTCGAAATAACTAACCGTTACGCCTCCGGCATTAACTAAAATATCAGGAATTACGTGAATTCCCCTCGTTTCTAAAATCAAATCAGCAGCAGAATCAATCGGGCCGTTAGCTACTTCAAAAATAAACTTAGCCTTAACATCATTAACATTCGCTTCCGTTATTTGATTCTCCAAAGCGGCTGGAATTAGCACGTTTACATCTAATGCTAAAAGTTGCTCATTTGTCAAGATTTCGTGTTCGATAATATTGCAAACAGAGCCTTCACAGTAAAGAGCTTTGATACCTTTGTGAGAGTCTTTAAAGCCTCGAATACTGGGGATATCCAGCCCTTGTTTAGCATAAATTCCCCCTTGGGAATCGCTGACAGCAACAACTTTGTAACCTGCTTTCCAGAGCAGTTCAGCTATTTCGGCACCTGCATTACCAAAACCTTGTACTGCTACAGTGGTATCTTGAGGATTGAGTTCAAATTTGGGTAAAATAGTTTCTACTACAAAAAAAGCACCCATTGCTGTTGCCGTATCTCTGCCCAGACTGCCACCAATTGTCACTGGTTTTCCAGTCACCACCGCTGGAGAAAGCTGTCGCTTAATAATATTGTACTGATCCATCATCCAACCCATAATCATGGGATTGGTGTAGACATCCGGTGCGGGAATATCGACATCGGGGCCGATGAAATCTGCGATCGCATCGACATAGCCCCGGCTCAACCGTTCCAATTCCAGTTTAGACAATTCCTTGGGATTGAGAGTAATTCCGCCCTTGGCTCCTCCAAAAGGCAAGTTCAAAACTGCACATTTAAAAGTCATCCAAAATGCTAAGGATTGCACTTCATCAAGGGATACTCCCGGATGATAGCGCACTCCTCCTTTAGACGGGCCTCTGGTATTGTCGTAGCGCACCCGATAACCTTGAAAAATTCGCAGGGAACCGTCGTCCATCCGCACGGGAATAGATACAATTAAACTGGATTTGGGATATTTCAGCCGTTCGATCGTATCCTCGGAAAGGGACACATATTTTAAGGCTCGTTCTAATCGGCGACTGGCATCGGCAAATAATGAATCAGACATAAGAAGTTAGTTGACTGTTGACTGTTGTTAGTTGACTGTTGTCAGAGAGAAGAAGGCTTGGAGTGCTTAAGCTAATTTAATCACAATCCTGGTTGAATGCTGCCTCCTTTCTTCTGACAACAGTCAACTACCTTGTGTCGATCGACTTTTCGAGCAGTGCCAAGCAGCGATTAAGCAGATACACTTACAATAGAAGGTGATATTTAACCTCAAGCCGCAATTTGAGTTCGATTGCTCAAATTACAGCCAGCCATCAGGGGAATTAAATTCTGAAATAGATCGAGGCTTTAGCTGACGTTAGAAACTGAATTATTATTATGGTTGGACTCCTAGCCGCACTCTCTGCGTCTGCGGCAGGGGGTATGAGAATTGCCCTGCCCCTGCTGTTAATTGGTTTGTTGCGGATTGACAAACTTTGGTCAGAAATACCTTTATTGTCGGGGGTCCCCCCCCAAGTGGCTATCACCATCTTGGTGAGTTGGTCGCTGTTAGAGTTATTTGCTTCTAAAACTTTTGTGGGGCAGCGGGTGCTACAAATTGTGCAAATTATTTTCAGCCCCATTGTAGGAGCAATTATGGGAATTACGATCGCTCAATTAAGTTCGATCGAGGAAATTATTGCTCACCCTTGGATGCTGTGGATAATTGGTATTGTCGGAGGTTTGTTGGCTTTAGTGCTGCAACTGGTACAAGCAGGATGGTTTTATCGGCTGC
>NZ_JAUBQU010000149.1:0-12878 GCF_036701435.1 Microcoleus sp. Pol12A5 | reverse complement strand
CTTAACCATAGACCCAGCTCAGGTTTGAGAGATTTTGTCCTATTATACTCTGCCTAGAGTGACAGAAGAGGAATATACGTAGCCAGAAGAAGCTGTCGTCTTTACACCACCAAGAGCTTTATCTGATAAAGCTTGGTAGATTTGACTAACAGTTTCATTCGGAACAAGTTTATTAAGCTCCTTGTGAACTGAATCAGCCGTCATACTATTGTTATCTGGCTTGTAGAGATTGATACTTCCGGTATTTAAATCCCACCAATGATCATCAAAATCACTGGGACGGAATTGACCCAATGGTTCAAAGCCTTTACCTGATACAGGCAGAGAATCCTCATAGTTTTTGCGAATGGCATTGTAGTCTTTCTCAATGCTTGAAAGTATACCGGGAAAGAAATTTCCTCCTTCACCTGTGCGAATTGTATTACCTTTGCCAGAGATTGGCTGATTAGGTGGAACAGGTACAGATGGCAAACCAGTCCCTTCTTTGTAAGCCGTCGCCTTACCTCCATTCCAGTAGATATAGCCCTTCTCAAAGTATTGAATAAGATTCCCATTCCCCAACCCCTTTTCCCCACTCTTCGGAGCGCCCAACCAGCCATCCAATCCACCTGTATTCAAGAATGCTTGACGGATAGCACCATAAAGGGGGAAAGTTCCATTTTTACTGCTGACGATCGACCCTTTGTCAAATAGTTGATAGCTGACACCACCAGAAGTGAGGACATCAGAAGTCGGATTACCCAGCGTTCCTTTAGAATTCTGGAAAACAGGATAGAAATTGCCACCAATGGTGCGCCCGTTCAGAGAAATTGAATTAGGCGCCGGCTGCACGGGATTGTCAATTGGTGGCTGTAAGGGATTGTCAATTGGCGGTTGTACGGGATTGTCTATCGGCGGCTGCACCGGATTGTCTATCGGCGGTGTAGATGGGATATCTTGGACATTGGTGACGTACAAACCAGATACAAAACCGCTACCATCTGCCAGGTGATACCAGACATCACTGCTACCTTCACCATTAGGATCGTTGATTAATTCACCTTGAGTCTGGTAGTCAAATTCCAGTTGTGTCCCAGGACTGACTTTACCGACAGAAGCACTGGAAGTATCAGCAGTGGGACGAATATTAACACCACCGTTAATCTGGACAGCAATTTTACCTCCATCCGTCACACCACTCAAATTAACCGCCCGTTCCCAGGGGCTAACTTGTCCTTCTAAACCCCAAGTTGTCGGATTCGAGAAAGGTGTCGGAATATAAGCTTGCGGCGCTGTTTCCTTCGCGATTGCCACAGCTTTATTCAAATTCACCACCCCAAAACCCGTTTCTTCATCCCATCCGGGCTCCTTCAAATCGATCGCACTTCCGGTCAAAATGTCAATCACTTGGGTAGGATTCAAATCGGGATTACTCTCCCAAACCTTAGACGCCATCCCCGCCGCCTTAGCCGCAGATGCCGAAGTTCCCGCCATCGTGCCTAAATCATCGCCAACAGTCGATAAAGTCGGATTGTCGATCGCACCTCCGGGCACTAAAATATCCAAACCGTAGCCGTAGCTGGAATAATCCGATCGCCCAAATCCATCAGACGAACCAACCGTCAGAATATTCTCAAACTCCTGGGAAGATTGACCCAAAACAGACATCACGCCGCCATCATTTCCAGCCGCCACAACTAACAGCACTCCACTCTGACGCGCATTTTCCAAAGCCGCACGTTCTCGGTTCGTAAATTCGTAACGAGTGGTAATGCTGCCATCAGCATTTTTCTGAGTTAAATCGAGGGGAAGAAGTGCGATCGCATTCTTCTTCTTTTGTGCCTTAGCCTCACCCACAAAATCAGTTAAAGCTAAATCCCATTCCCCAGAACCAATTGCCCGACTTAGATAAACATTCGCCTTATCGTTGTAGCCATCAATACCTTTATCGTTGCCTTGAATTGCACTCACTAAACCCCAGCTAAATGTGCCGTGTTCGTTACCAGTGCCAGCAGTAAACAAAGGATTGCTGTCTTTGTCAATGCGATCGCGCCCCATAGTCACTTTAGAGTAATCCAAATCGGGATTGTTCGGCGCAAACCCAGTATCGATGATGCCGATAAAGGCGCGATTTTCTGGCGGCGAACTAATCGGTAAATCGGGTTCAAGAGGCGGTTCGGGGTCGATCGGCTGCGGCATATCATCGATCGGCTCAAGTCCAACTATAGGCGGTTCCGGGGCGATCGTAGGCGGTTGCACGGGTGGTGTTGGAGGGGCGATCGGCAGCGTTGCTACAGGTGGCGTTGTCGCAACAGGCGGCGTTGCCACAGGCAGCGTTACCACAGGCGGCGTTGTCTCAATCGGTGGCGCTACAGCCACAGGTGGTTTTGTCTCCACAGGTGGCGTTGTCTCCACAGGCGGCGTTTCCACAGGCGGCGCGACAGCAACAGGTGGCGTTGTCTCCACAGGCGGCGTTTCCACAGGCGGCGCGACAGCAACAGGCGGTTTTGTCTCCACAGGCGGCGTTTCCACAGGTGGCGCGACAGCAACAGGCGGTTTTGTCTCAATCGGTGGCGTTTCCACAGGAGGCGCGACAGCCACAGGTGGTTTTGTCTCAATCGGTGGCGTTTCCACAGGAGGCGCGACAGCCACAGGCGGTTTTGTCTCAATCGGTGGCGTTACAGCAACAGGAGGTTCCACCACCGGCTGCTTTGATTTGACATAATCGATCAATTTCTTGCCGCCATCAAGTTTAGTCCAATCCTTACTTGGATCGATAACTTTCTCTATTGCCGGTGCTTTCCCCGTCGCGCCTGTTAAATTGAAAACCAAATCATTGTAATCTTTATCTGAACCCTGATCGACGCGCTGATCTTCCATTGCAAAGGCCTTGCCGTTGCCAGTGACATCTGCTACTTGACCGTACAACCAAGCATCATCTGGATTAGTGCTAGATAATGACAACACTGGGCGTTTGTCACCGCCGGCACCGGGATTCTTAAACAAATCTTGCACCGTACCATTTGGTACCAGCATCACCGCAAAAACCTCTCCAGGTTTCATCGGAAATGTTTTCGCGCCGCTGTACTGCCCTGCGTTATAATTTGCCTCTCCTAAACTGCCGTTAAATAGCGGATTTGCACCTTCTGTGGGGTCAGAAATTACTACGTGACCAAAGGTAGAATTGGTCAGGGATCGTCTTGCTGCTTCTTTGATAAATTCCTGAGAACCAGGGGTGAATTTCTCCATTCCCAGCACGCTGAAAATGGCAACTTCACCTTGATAATTGCCGCCGTCGTGCAGCCAGTCAAAGCCAACTTGACCCGTTGAATCTGTAGCGAAAAAGCCGGATTCAACCCCTAAACCTGTCAGCGGGTCAACTTTGCCATCTGGGGTTAAACTAACTTGATAATTTGTATCGCGGGAGGGTGCAGAAATTTTAAGGGCATAATTGGTTGCACCCAAGTTATCGATGCTAAAAGTTCCCGAATTTGTGCCGTTGGTTTCGATGTCTTTGACGACTTTTCCCTGACTGTCGAGGAGTTGCATCCCGACAATGGAACTAAATCCTTCAGCGGTAACTCGGAAGCTGCCTGTATTCAGCCGATTAAAACGATAGGTGTCTGTGGGGTCAGTTTTACCTGCGAAGTCGATGGAGAAATAGTTGTCGTTCAGATTGCCGATCGATATATTAGACATGATGCACCTTGATTGATAAATTTCTATGGAAAAAATCAGCCGACACAGCCCAGCAAGTGCCGCAAACCCGCGTAACGACACGGGAATTCAACTTAATGAGCAAAAGTTTAGAAAATCGTTAAACCCGCTTAACCTTCCGCCGCTATGTATCTATCAGAAGTGCGCCGGATTTTTTATGCGTTTTGTAATGAAACTTTACACTGAGTGTTTAATAACGAGTAAGAAATGGCACCGTTAGACATTTATTTTCTTCCGGTGAAAGTGTTGCCTGCAACCAATTTCCATACCTGCAGACAAAAAGACGTAGTTTTTTATACTCCAATAATCCGGTATAATTTCGTCTAATACACAAAAATAATATCAGTTTTTATAAGCCAGCACATCACTAATATCTCCAAAAAGTTTAATTCAATTGGATTAATCACTAAGTATATTTATGTATAATAATCCAGAAAAAGGGAGAAGAGCGATCGCACATCCCCCTTTTTCAGGATAGTGCAGCCGTTGGAGACTTCGATACAAAGCAAAGAGACACAGGCTTTCATGCTTAAAGCGCTCGGAAGGTCTTGTGTCAAACTTCAATCATTCGAGTTTCACACCCATTTTCTGCGGGACAAGCCCTACAATAAATTAAAAAATCTCCCCAACAATCATCCCTGCCAATATTACAAACCCCACCCAAACATTTTGGCGAAAGATTTGACCGTAAACCAGCTTAGGAATATCCGCATTCCGCAGTTGACTGTACTGCAAAAACCACAAAATCGCCGCCGCACTAATTGCCATCCAAAAACCAATGTGCAAGTGCAGATTAACGCCCACTGCTGTCAATAAACCGACTGTACTTATAAAGAAAAAACCCACAGCATTAGCGGCATTATCTCCGAAAAATATCGCGCTGGAATTAACCCCCAAACGCAGGTCGTCTTCCCGATCGCTCATCGCATAAACTGTATCAAATCCCATCGTCCACACTACGACTGCACCCCACAGCAACCAAGTCGCTAATTCAAGTGTTCCAACGGCGGCGCTCCAACTAATTAAAACTGCAAAACCCCAGGCAATTGATAACACTAATTGTGGCACTGGGAAGAATCTTTTTGCTAGCGGATAGCAGATAATTACTGGTACGGCGGCGACGCATAGCCAGAAACTTAAAGGATTGAGATAAAAAGCGAGAATTGCCGCACAAGCAAAGGAAATTAAAGCAACTCCGATTCCAGTTCGCACGGTGAGGGCGCGGGATGCTAGGGGGCGCGATCGCGTTCTTTCTACTTCGGGATCGATATCGCGATCCCACAAGTCGTTGATGACGCATCCAGCCGCACTTGTGGCTAAGGTACCCAACACAATCACGCCCACCAATGCTGTCGGCGGCCTCCCGTGGGCTGCTAAAAAAACGGCCCAGAGGGCTGGAATCATTAAAATCAGCCTTCCTGCTGGCTTGTCCCATCTCAACAGCCTCACGACGGTTAGCAATGTGGATTCGGGTTGGCGATCGGGCTCTTTAAGCATTTCAATTCTAGATTTGATATTTTTAACTGTAAATTTTATCAAATTTTAGGCACAATCACTTACTATCTCTGCTGCCGATCGCACGTCTGTCGAAATTTCAAACAGGTGGAAGTCTTTGCCAGCCAGCAGTTCCAGATTTTTTCTAATTTAATAGAATGCCTCACTGGATTCGTGAAATAATCATAAATATCTATCAACCCCGATACTCCAATGGTTAATTCACTTGCTTCTACGGAGTCAAATCGTATTATTGCTGCTATTGATATGGGTACTAACTCCTTTCACATGGTGGTGGCACGGATCGATCCGAAATTGCCCGCGTTTACGATTATTGCTAGAGAAAAAGATACGGTTAGGTTGGGCGATTGCGAGGCAAAAACAGGGTGCTTGAAGTCCGAGGTTATGGAAAGGGCGATCGCCACTCTGCGCCGCTTTCAAGATATTGCTAAAACTTTCAATGCCGAACAAATTATTGCTGTGGCTACCAGTGCAGTTCGGGAAGCCCCTAACGGGCGGGATTTTCTCAAACAAGTTGCTGACGAATTAAACCTGAATGTTAGTTTGATTTCCGGTCAGGAAGAAGCGCGGAGAATTTATCTCGGTGTTCTTTCGGGTATGGAGTTTAACAATCAATCGCAGGTGATTATTGATATTGGTGGCGGTTCTACGGAGTTGATTTTAGGAGACAGTTCTGAGCCTCGCTGTCTCACCAGTACCAAAATAGGTGCTGTTCGCTTAACAGGACAATTTGTCAAAACTGACCCGATAAGCAGGGAGGAGTTTGCTTATTTGCAAGCTTATATTCGGATTTCGCTGGAAAGACCGATCGACGAATTGCGCTCCCAATTCCATGATGGCGAACCTTTGCGCTTGATTGGCACTGCTGGAACCATCGAAACTTTGGCTGTTATTAACGCTCGCGAAAAGTGGGGAACAGTGCCGAGTCCCCTAGCCGGATATCAGTTAAGTTTAAAAGATTTACGTGATTTAGTCAATCGTTTTCGCAAACTTTCTTACTCGGAAAGGCTGGCAATTCCAGGAATGTCGGACAAGCGGGCAGAAATTATTCTGGCAGGCGCTTTGATTTTGCAAGAAGCTATGACACTATTAGGAATTGAATCGCTGACTGTGTGCGATCGCTCTCTGAGAGAAGGCGTAATTGTTGACTGGATGCTGACTCACGGTTTAATTGAAAACCGCTTGCGCTATCAAGGGTCAATCCGCCAGCGCAGCATTCTGCACATGGCTGACAAATATCAAGTCAATTTAGAACAAAGCGAAAGAACCGCAGCATTTGCGCTCAATTTCTTCGACCAAACTCAAGGGATTTTACACAATTGGGGAACCGAAGAACGCGAGTTGCTGTGGGCTGCCGCGATTCTGCACAACTGCGGTTTGTACGTCAGTCATTCAGCGCACCACAAGCATTCTTACTATTTAATTCGCAATGGTGAGTTATTGGGCTACACTGAAACAGAGATTGAAGTAATTGCCAATTTGGCTCGCTATCACCGGAAGAATCCTCCTAAAAAGAAGCACGAAAATTTTATCATTCTTCCTAAACATTACCGAGAATTAGTCAGTAAATTGCATCCTTTCCTGCGCCTGGCTGTGGCTTTAGATAGGCGACAAATAGGCGCTATTTCTGATTTTAAATGCCAACACCGCCCGGAAGTTAGAGAGTTTCACTTGCGACTACAACCGCTCAATTCCGAAGACGACTGCGCTCTAGAGCTGTGGAGTTTAGATTATAAAAAGCCGTTTTTTGAATACGAGTACAATCTCAAATTAGTGGCAACTTTGGAACCGAAAATCCTGACAGTTTAAAGAATAGTCATAGCCGGAAAACGAAAAACTTTAGGGTGCGTATTTCGCACCATTAGTTTCAACTTAACCCCAAATGTAGTAGCAATATTGTGTTTGATTCCATACTCCTCCCGATCGCCATAGCCTGCCTTCTGAAGGCAGGGTGGCGGTTAATTGTAGATAGGATCAATGTGATAGGACTATTCGCCGACGCTATACGAACGATTTAAGTTGTGTCTCATAGAGCGATAGGAAGGAAAGATTATTGGTAAAAGTCGTTCCTACAAGGACTGCGATTTGTAGTAAGGATTTCAGTTATTTATTTACCTAATACCAAATCAGGCTTTGATATCCCATTAATTCTTTAGTCCGTGAAGGGCGTTCGTCAAAGCGAATATTTTGCGCAGATTAAAGTTTGTGTAGACGACGCGGTTTCAGCCGTCGTCTTATCTACAAATTCTGTAGGCTAAAGGGCCAAATAAGGACTGCCTCTTCTTCTTTCCTTTCCTTCGCATCAGACAGGACAAAATCGGTTCATTTAATATTACGACTTATTAGTTATTACTGTGATACAACCGGATGCGATATTATCTACAAACCAGGGAACCGAATTACTGTAAAATCCTCTTGAGTGATGAGATTAGCTGGCACACCCTTGAGGCTAGCTAAGATTTGATTGGTGTTGGCAATTTTGATAAAAGTTGTAGTGTTTTCTTCAACTATGCTGAGTAGATCGACTGTTAACCCTCCCGTTAAAATTAATAAATCTTCACCTTGCGTAAAATCAGTGATTACATCGGGGCCTTCACCCGCAGTCAAGAAAAAGTAATCGCGCCCGCTTCCCCCTTGCAGCGTATCGTTTCCGAAGTCTCCCATCAACCAGTCGTTGCCCATTCCTCCAATCAAAGTATCATCACCCTTACCACCGTACAGAGTATCGCTACCGTCACCGCCGCACAATTGATCGGCATCTTGATTACCAAAAATTAAATCATTGCCACTGCCGCCGCACAAATAATCTTGTTGACTGCTAGCATCCGCCGCGATATTGTCAATATCTCCGAAAATCGTATCCTCGCCCTCGCCACCGCAGATGCTGTCATTTCCCAAATCTCCAAATAGCAAATCATTTCCCAAATCGCCACAAATTATATCGTTATCTTTGCCGCCATGTAAGGTATCATTGTCCTCGCCGCCGCTTAGAGTATCTTCGCTTTCTTGTCCGTATAAAACGTCGTTGCCCTTATTGCCAAAAAGCAAATCTTTTCCTGTCAAGTCACCGTCAGACGTATCAGAAATGCCACCAAATAAACTGTCATTACCTTCGTCGCCAAGTAGGGTATCGTTGCCTGTGTCGCCCCAAACTACGTCATTATCTTTGCCTGCGATCGCCACATCACGATCTTTACCCGCATAAATAATGTCATTCCCAGCGTTGCCGACGAGATAGTCGTTATTTTTGTTGCCAAATATGGTGTCGCTGTCGGCATCCGCGCCAACAGTAACTGGGCTAGCAAGGCCACCGTAAATATTGTCGTTGCCGAATAAGCCATTTAGCAAGTCGCTGCCGTTGAAACCGTTGATGATGTCATTAATATCGCTGCCGGTTAGAGTATCTTTACCGTCAGTACCGTTGAGGATATTTTCAGGGATATTGGGGCCGGGAATGGAAGTGCGATCGGGTAAAGTTATTCGATCGCACATACAGTCTTCCGAAGCAGCAGGAATTACCGCAGGTGTAGGGGTTTCGGCTGTTGGAGATGTGGTTGGGGCGATCGAATTCTGATTGGCGATCGGCGTTTCACCAGTTTTAGCCGTCGGAATTGGAGTTTCCCCAGGTGTCGGAGTCGGAATTGGTGTCGGAGTTTTCCCAGGCGTCGGAGTTTCCCCAGGTGTCGGAGTCGGAATTGGCGTCGGTGTGGGAATTGGAGTTTCCCCAGGTGTCGGCGTCGGTGTGGGAATTGGAGTTTCCCCAGGCGTCGGCGTCGGTGTGGGAATTGGAGTTTCCCCAGGCGTCGGCGTCGGTGTGGGAATTGGAGTTTCCGCAGATGTCGGAGTCGGAATTGGCGTCGGTGTGGGAATTGGAGTTTCCCCCGGTGTCGGCGTCGGAATTGGCGTCGGAGTTTCCCCCGGTGTCGGAGTCGGAATTGGCGTCGGTGTGGGAATTGGAGTTTCCGCAGGTGTCGGAGTCGGAATTGGCGTCGGTGTGGGAATTGGAGTTTCCGCAGGTGTCGGAGTCGGAATTGGCGTCGGAGTTTCCGCAGGTGTCGGAGTCGGAGTCGGAGTTGTATCTACAATAGTCAAAATAGCACTAGAAATCGCTCCTAAATCGGCTCCGTTAGTGGGATTATTCAGAGTTACATTAACAGTTTCATCCTCTTCTATTACCAAATCATCAACAATTGGAATCGTGAAACTTTGAGTGGTTTCGCCAATGCCAAAACTTAATGTTCCCGATATCTGGTTATAATCGCTGCCAGCATTAGCAGTGCCATTACTTGTAGTGTAACTGACAGCAGCCACATTAGTAGCATCAGTACGAGTAACAGTAATTGTGGCAAATTGATCGTTTTCATTAACTCTGTAATTGGCGTTACTGAAGTTAAATGTGCCTGGATTGGTGAGATTAATAATGAACGCTTGGGTGTCAGAAGTATCGAGCCCTTCGTTCTCTATACCGCCATTATCTCTCAGGTTTAGAGTGATATTAGCACTGCCGATCGCCCCCGGCACCGGTGTAAAGGTTAGCGTCCCCACCGAGTCGATCGCCGGTGGTACACTAAACAAAGCAGCATTATCATTCCCTACCACTTCAAAAGCCAGAGTTTGTCCCGATTCGTTGGCCGGGCCTGGAGAAATCGCAGCCGCCCATCCGGGGATGGTTTGTGGCCCCGAATTGCTGCTGAGAGTGCGATCGCCTCCTTTGACAAACGAAGGTGCATCGTTGACAGGATTAACTGCGATCGAACTTGTTAAACGATTAGTGCTAAACGGCGTTGTTCCACCAGTAACTGAAGCATTGACGCCCGCAGTACCGTTACCCACTCTGTTACTTCCATCCCACGCCCGAAAAGTAATTGTTGGTTCGCTTCCAGGGGTAGTGTAATAGTCTGGGTTCGGTACAAAGCGAACTTTCGCAGGCGTTTCCAGGGAAACCCGCGTCAGGTTGATGTTAGCTTGGGCTGAGGTTGTGTCATCACCGAGGAATAGAAAATTAGGAGTTTCGTAAGGATCGGTCTGGTCGCTAAATCCTGAATAATCGCGCAGCGGGCCGGTTAGTATGATATCGCTGCCATCGGAAAGAAAGTAATTGTCACCTTGAACTCTGAGAGTGTAGTTAGTAGCAATATTGGTGTTATAAGGAACATTCTCTGCTGCAACAAATAAGCCGTTGGTTTGTCCGCCTGGGTTGGGAGTTATGCCGTCGCCTTGTGCAAAGATATTGCCAGAAGTTGCAGATAGCTGCTGGAAACCGATTTCAATGGCTTTGCGATCGCTAGTAACGGCAACAATGCTAAAACCCGCCCGATTTTGATTAGTGCGGGATTCCGAGATAATTTGGAGATTAAAAGACAAGCTAAAGCCTGTAGTGCGATCGAGCGGGGGAAATGAGGGATTTAAAAGATTATTTGTATAGCCAGCATAAATGCTATTGGCAGCAGTGCTGTTTAAATTAACTCCATTACCGTTAAAAAATTCCGAAGCTGTCACGGTAGGAGAAGCAAGATTTAAGTTAGTCAAAGACAGCCAATTTTGAGCAGTGGGAGTGTTACCAAGTAAGCCATTATAAAGAGGAGTCGGACCGAGTACGGTTGCTGCACTTTCCGACACTACACCGAGATCTTTCCAAGTATTGCCGTCAGTTGAAAATTGCCAGTTACCGTTACTATTATCTGCAGCGGTGACTGCGACACCCAAAGGATAGCCATTAGCGTCACTTCCTAACTCGCTAGTGAGGTTAAAAATACTAAAGCCTGTGTTAGCTTGACTGGTTATATCTTCATTAATTGCGATCGGCGGATTTACATTAGGATCTGTCCAAGTCGGAGCAATGTTAACCTCCCGGTTGCGGAGACTGTTAATATAAATAGTGTTAATTCCGCCGTTGGGCAAACCCAAGGAGCCGGGACTATTTAGAGCATAATTAGCAGTTCTGTTGATTCCGCCAATATCGCTCGAAAACTCGACATTACCCCCATTGCTTGGTGCTAAAATTTGTACCTTAGCTGCACTCCCAAAGGCTCCGTGTGTCCCCAAAGTTCTCCACGCGAGGGAATCAACAGAAGTAATTCCCGCACTGCTAGTATCTACCCAAACAATATCTGAGGCTGCAAAATCCCCGCCGAAAGCGTTAGTTCCGAATAAGACATTATTGAGATAAGTACCGCCAGCACCGTTATTTATCAGCAGTTGAATATTCCAATCAGCATCATTTCCGGCGTTAACGGGGTTGTACGTAATATCATTTGTAGGAATGACACCTGAACCGCCAATCGCAATTATTGTTCCTGCCTTGAATATAGGAGCAATACTCGCCATGTTCCTGAACTGATAAGCAGAAAATTTCTGTGCTGTGTCACCGCTTGAATCGCCTACAAAAAAACTTTGAATTTGAGCCGTTGTTAGATCTTCGGTCAACAGCAGTTCAACATACTCATTCCCCTGGAATTGCCCGTTGCGGCGGAATTCGTTAATAATTATCTTTCCCATCTAGATGCACCTAAATTTGAGATGATTATGTATTAGCTATCAACTAATGTCGTTTTTTTTGCCTTATTTTTTTTTACGTAAATAGACTGTTAGTATTTTGTCATCAGTAGTTTGTCAGTAGAGTGGCTTGTTTAAGTAATTTTTGTTACTAAAATAATATCTGGAGTTCAGAGTAGTGTCAAGCAAAATCTTGGATTATTGTCGATCGCACTCCTGGACACAAAGGTGATTTGATATCAATTCCGGTTGCACGAGCGATATGATTGTTGAGTGTTGACTGTTGACTAAAATTATGCTTTCGGGCTCACTGACTGTTTGGGCATTAGAACCCACATTCCCCACCCCCAAGGGGCAGCGTAGGCGGATTGAGGGGGTAAAAGTGAATCATCCGAGATCGAGCGTGAGTAAAAACACTGAAAAATCTGTGCAACGATCGCATCACCCAGTTAGGAATTCCTGAAAATTGATACTCGGACATCAGTTAAATATTCTTAACCCATTAAATGTCAAAAATCCGACCCTTGCCCACTATTAATTCCCAGCACATATCGTCGGCAATATGATAATTATACATCACGGATCTATCTAAAATTACTTAAATCTAAGTCGGTTGTGCCAATTAATAATCCACTTCATTTCACAACAAAAAACAATAAGACCGACAGGTGACTGGCAACAAATTTAATATCGCCACCCGTTCGGCTGTCAAATTATAAATTTGTTGAATCCCTTGAATACAAACGCCATAAATCGACTGAAAACTTGGGAATATCCAGCTTAGAATAGGTCGATTGGTTCTTTTGCCCAACTGATTTTTTACTGTTTAATTTGTGAGCTGTAAGTTTTGCCGGAGTAGCCTTTGATCTAAAGTATAAACAAACAAACACACACCCATTACCAAAGTTAAAGCCTCGATTCTTTCCGGCGACTTCAGAAACACGCTATCCGTAAAAAAAAGGGAGTCTTTCAAAAACCCAAACCCTCTCTATGCTGCCTGCTGTTCCTTATATTTCACAATCATTTCATCAGGATTTAATTGTGACGCATCCAGCACATTAGTAGCTAAAATAAATCTGCCACTAGCTTTGGTTACCTGACGGGGTGACAACACTGTCTAAACCCCTAGCTGACGGGGTTTAGACCGATTTATGGTAAAAAAAGATGGGGTC
>NZ_JAUBQU010000282.1:0-1511 GCF_036701435.1 Microcoleus sp. Pol12A5 | reverse complement strand
GAGTTTGAACTGCCTTTCGGAGGAAGGTTGTCTGCTGACAACCGTTGGGTAAAAATGGGCGAACTAATCCCGTGGTCAGAATTTGAATCAGAATATGCTGAAAACTTCCCCACAGAAAAGGGCGCACCAGCCAAATCCTTTCGGATGGCATTGGGGGCGTTAATTATCAAAGAAAAGCTGGGAATTAGCGATCGCGAAACGGTAGAACAAATCCGTGAAAACCCCTATCTACAATACTTTATCGGTAGCTCAAGCTACAGTAATGAGCTACCATTTGACCCATCACTATTAGTACACTTTCGGCAACGGATTAGTTGGAATCTAATTAAAAAAGTGAACGAACGCCTGGTCGAAAAAATGCGCTCCATCACCCCAGTTAAGACCGAAAAAAAAAAGGATTTGGACGCAAAAAATGAATCGCCCAAGTTCGGAAAATTAATCATAGATGCGACTTGTGCCCCAGCCGACATTACCTATCCGACCGACTTAGGGCTATTAAACAAAGCTAGAGTTCATACAGAAAAAATCATAGACATCCTGTATAAACAGATCAGATATCAAACCACCAAGAAAAAACCAAGAACCTACCGTAATCTAGCAAGAAAAGACTACTTAGCAGTAGCCAAACAAAGACGACCCACTCGCAGCAAGAGAAGACAGGCACTGAAAAAACAACTCCAATATATCAAGAGAAACCTCGCTCATATTGGACAGTTAATCGAGTCAGGTGCAACCCTAGAAAGCCTGACAAAAAAGCAATATAAAACCTTGCTAGTCCTGACAGAAGTCTATCGCCAACAACAGTGGCTGTTTGAACATAACAAACAGAGCATAGAAGAGAGAATAGTAAGTTTAAGTCAACCCCATATTCGTCCGATTGTCAGAGGAAAAGCAGGAAAAAAGGTAGAGTTTGGAGCTAAACTCTCAGCGAGCTGTTTTGAAGGATATGTATTCTTAGACCGAATAAGTTGGGATAATTTCAACGAATCAGGAGACTTGAAAGCACAAGTAGAAGCTTATTATAGCTTCACAGGATATTATCCAGAGTCCGTTCATGCCGATCGCATTTACCGTACAAGAGAGAACCGAGCTTGGTGTAAAGAAAAAGGCATTAGAATCAGTGGACCCCCCCTAGGAAGACCTCCAGCAAATGTGAGTAAAGAAAAAAAGAAGCAAGCCAAGGAAGATGAGAAGATTCGTCAGGCAATTGAGGGAAAATTTGGGCAAGGTAAACGAAGGTTTAGCCTGAATCTGGTAATGACAAAACTTGAGAATACCTCTGGTACAGCTATTGCTATCACTTTTTTAGTAATAAACCTTTCTACCTGGTGGCGCCGGGTTTTTTGTGTGTTTTTAAGCGGTTCGGGGAAAACAATGCCTGTTTTTGGGCTTAACATAATTTGCGCTTATATTTCATTCAAAATGAGGCCGGAAAAACTCATCTTTAACTCTGGTTGAATAATCGATCACTCCCGATCGCCAAAAAGCGATCAATTATTCAGCAAGCCCTA
>NZ_JAUBQU010000148.1:0-12884 GCF_036701435.1 Microcoleus sp. Pol12A5 | reverse complement strand
TGGACTCAGATGAGGTGCGATCGTAATTCGTTTTGGCATTCTTTATTTGATGGGGGTGCTGTTCCTCCTGATTATATTATGGTTGATCGACCGGACATGATATAACCGATAAATATTAGACTTGAATTGAAGCCCTTTTTCGCTCTCCTATCTTTAAATGTATCTGCGTTCATCTGCGTACATCTATTTTCATCTGCGGTTGACATCTTACATCAAAGATTTAGGCAAGAAGTTTAATCAAGAAAAAAGGAAGGCGAAAAAATGTTTATAGTAAATACTTTACCAGTGTTAACTGCCCAAAATATCAAGTGTGAGAGCGCAATCGCAATATTTTCAACAAAGTGTTGAATTGATCGGGTAAAGGTGCGATCGCCTCTATTAATTCTCCGGTTACGGGATGCTGCAATGTCAGCCGCCATGCGTGGAGGGCTTGTCCGGTTAAATTGACGCCGATCGAACGGTTGGAACTGTACATCGGGTCGCCGACAATCGGATGTTTTATTTCCGCTGTATGCACGCGAATTTGATGGGTGCGGCCGGTTTCTAATTGATAGTGCATTAAGCAATAGTTGCCGATTCTTTCTTTGATTTTCCAGTGAGTAACTGCGGGGCGACCGCCTTTTTCTACTGGTACTACTGCCATTTTTTTGCGGTCTGTGGGATGCCGCCCGATGGGTAAGTCTATTGTGCCTGTTTCGGTGTTAGGAGCACCGTAAACTATGCCTAAATATTCGCGGCGGGCGGTTTTGGTTTTGAGTTGGGCTTGCAGGTGTTGGTGGGCAATGTCGGTTTTGGCGATCGCGATCGCACCTGTTGTATCTTTGTCTAATCTGTGCACGATTCCCGGCCGCTGAACTCCGCCTATTTCTGCTAGGGGACAGTGGGCTAAGAGGGCGTTGACTAATGTACCGTCTGCGTGTCCGGCGGCTGGATGGACGACTAATCCGGCTGGTTTGTTGATGATAATGAGGCTGTCATCTTCGTAGAGGATGTCGAGGGGAATTGCTTCGGGCTGCAAGGAAGTGGGCTGGGCTTCGGGTAAAGTGAGGTGGATGCGATCGCCCGTTTTTACTGATATTTTTTTCGAGGTGCAGGTTTCGTCGTTGACTTTGACGTTGCCTTGTGATATCAGAGTTTGGATTCGCGATCGGGATAAGTCCGGTATCTGGTTTGACAGCCAAATATCTAATCGCTGATTGACATTACTGCGATCGAATTCCTCTGTATTTTCTACTCTGTAAATCTGTGCCGCAGTGTCTGTTTCTATCATTTACTTTTTACTATTTTTTGCCAAGTGTGTAAAGCAAATATCTTCATCATAACATCTGTGAGTTAGTTCGCGATCGCACGGGCAGCGAGAAACCGGTTTTTCTCACCGCAATACTTCCTTTGGGCCCGCAGACTGGGTAAAAAACCCGGTTTCTTTGGTCGGAGTGGTTAAGTCGTTTGAGTATAATCGTCAATTCTATCGACAATTATCGCAGTGGCCGCAGCGCATTGATTTAGCTTCCTTGGCAAACCCAAAAGCTTGCAGCAAAAATTGCCACCTACACTCGCGATGTTTGAGATATTTAGCCATTTCTTCCGCTGCGGTAAAATTTAATTTTTCAGCTTTTTGCTGGGGAGATTTATCGATCGCATAATTAAAAGGATCTTGCCATGTTAATTGTCCGCTACTGTGCAAGATTGAAAGGGCGATCGCGCTTTCGGGAAATTCGCGAGAAACTGCTTCTATATCGCCTTTAACTGGCAGTTTTTTGGCTAATTGCTGAGCTTCTCGGTATTGCGATCGCAATTTATCTTGAAAAAATTCCTTTCTTTGTTTATCTTCGGGATAAAGAAAACCCGTAGGTTCGCTAATCAATGTCAGGGCGATCGCCGATTTGCCGTCGCGTCCGCCTCTACCAATTTCCTGAATGTATTCCGATAATAGCAAAGGTGCTTGAAAGTGAACAACCCACCGGACATCTGGCTTATTAATTCCCATCCCGAATGCTGAGGTACAAGTCACGAATTTAATATTATTGTTCAGCCAAGCTGTTTCTATTTTTCGTCGTGATTCTGGACTTAAACCTGCATGATATGCTGCTGTTTCATAACCTGCTGCTTCCAACAAATCTGCCAAATTCTCGCTATCTTTTCTAGTGCGTACATAGACTAAACCTGCTTGATTTTGTCTAGCTTTAATAAAATTTAATAACTGCTGTTTGCGTCCTCTCGGCGTCCACACTGTCTGCACTTGCAGGTGCAGGTTAGAACGGTACGGACTTAGCAGAAAGGCTTCGGGTTTTTGCAGTTGCAACACATTTTTGATTGTCTGCTGTGCTTCCGGGTTGGCGGTAGCGGTGAAAGCGGCGATCGCAATTTTACTGTTTGCTGGTTTAGCTTTCAACAAAGCCGATCGCACTGTTCCCAAACGGCGGTAAGCTGGTCGAAAAGTATCACCCCACTGCACTAAACAGTGAGCTTCATCTAATATTAAACCGTTTATTTGGATCTGTGGCTGACTGATAATTTCCCAAACAGGTTTGCTGAGTAATGTTTCAGGAGACAGGTACAGCAATCTTAATTTGTTTTGTTGCAGCGACTGCATAGTTTGTCGGCGCTGCGCTGTTGGCAATTGACTGTGGAGTAGGGAAGCAGGAAGATTGCGATCGCGCAATTCTTGTACTTGATTTTCCATCAGTGCGACTAACGGCGAAACTACCAACGTTAAGCCTGTTTGTAACAAAGCTGGCAGTTGAAAGCAGATTGATTTGCCGCCACCTGTCGGCATAATTATAATTGTATCTTTTCCGGCTAATAAACTACCGACGATTTCTCCTTGCGGTGGTCGAAAGTCGTCGTATCCCCAGATTTTTTGGAAGGCGGCACGGGCTTGATTTAATGATGTTGGTTCGGGTTGGTATTTCATTTAATTTATTCCCAAATCAGACGTAATGTGAGCAGTGCGTGTCTACATAATTAAATCTTGTGTAAGTCCTGATGTACCAATAAACCGGGTGGCTGGTTTCATAGTATGCAAGTATCGAGCAGAATAAGTGTTAATTTAATAACAGTTAATAATTTTACTTTTTAAATTATGAACGCAAGCACGTTAAGGGAAGTTTTCAGCTATCGGCAAAAGATTTGGGATCTTTTCGATACCGCAGGTCTAGCAGAAGCAGTGCATGAAGATGGTTTTGCGCTGATTCCTGGTGTACTCAGTCCGTCGGAAGTGGCGCAAACCAAGGAAGCACTCGATCGCCTGCAACCCTTCGGACTCGATGGTAGCAGTTGGAGTGAATTGAACCAGCATTTTAAGTGCGTTTTTAATCGCGATCGCCTGTGGCTCTCCTATGCCGATCGACCGGGTATAATTGAATTAGCCGAAGCATTAATGGGCAGCGATTGCCATATTATCGGCATGACTGCATGGAAAAGCGGGCCCGGTTATGATGGTTGGCGCGTCCACGTCGATCAGGTGTTTGTACCCGTGCCCGAAAGCGTGTTTGGCGATCGCACTTTTCAACTGCCAGTATGGATTTGTACAGCCCATTTCTATCTCAGCGACATCGCTGAAGACCTATGTCCTACCTACATTATTCCTGGCAGTCACAAATCTGGTAGAAAACCCGATCGCGGGGAAGAAACTTGGAACGGACACTCCCCAGAACCAGTTTTGTGCAAAGCAGGAGATGTGCTGTTTTTCCGCAGTGAAATTTGGCACTCCGGCGGCAAAAATACGACGACAGATGGAACTCGCTACTTACTGCAAGTGCATTATTCCCACCGCAACATCGCGCAGAAATTTTCGCCTTGGCCGTGGCAGTTCAATCCCGAAATTCTCGCTACCGCTACTGAACGGCAACTGCGACTTTTGGGTAAACATCCTGAGTCAAATTACGGTTAAAATACATTGCTAATTTTGTTTGAGGCGCGATCGATAAATAAACGGGAAATGTCATATTTATTTGAGAGTTGGAGTTTTGGATTTGAGATTACGATCAATTCTAGAGGCTGGTAAATCTCAGAATATCTTGAGCAATCCAAAATCCAAAATCCACAATCTAAAACCGCCTAAGATTGACCGTCACGGCGGCCGAGTTCGTACACGCCGCCGCCAATACAGGCGATCGTACCCATAGATACCGCCCAACCAGTGCCCAGAGACAATTCCACGCCCCAATTGCACAATCCGCCCACAATTAAAAAGGGCAGAATGCTCAACAGGGAAGCGTAAAAGGCATTTTGGGCTTCTCTGGCTTGGCGGGTTCTTTCAAACTCGGCTTCCGAGGTGTAGAGGGATCTCTCGGCAAAATTCATCCAGCGGTTGAGTTGCAGGATTACCCATTCTGTGAGGGGCGACAGGCCCCAGTACAGGGCCAAAGACCACAAGGACGCACCGGCGATCGCAGTTGCATCTATGGCAAAACTAAAAGGAAAAATTTCAGTAAGCATTGCTTGATGTGTGTGTTATGAATTTGAGATTTTGGATGACATCCAAAATCCCGGAACTAACTAACTATAGTGTCAAGCAAAAGCTCGATCGAATTCAACCGCAGCACGAATTCCTCAGCCAATTTTTTTTTATCACCCCTGGACATTTACCCGGAAGCCTTGACACCGGTTTTGGATGGAGTAAGATACACGTTGTTATTAAACTGATTCGCGATCGCGAGTAGAGCTCAAAGCCAATCTTGCAGCGAATTGGCATAACTTACATCTTGCACCCTTCTCAGAAACTCAGAAACGGGGAAGATGCCCGTTCCACAAAGAATGATTTTTTTGGTGGGACGGAAAGCCCGCCCCGGAAAGCTTTATTGACTGACAAGGGTGCAAAATGTGAGCCTAACAGACAACGCAAACTCCCACACACATTTAACTTTGAGCCGTGAAAAAAATCCTGCAAGACTCTAGAGGCCCGCTGACGGTAAAACGCTTTTTTCGTTTCAGACAGATGCTGCTGCTGGCACTTTCGATCGGCATTGTGTTGATCGGCCCTTATTTTCAGCAGCAGGTAGTCAAAGCTCAGTCAGGCTTACCAAGCAGAGTAGCGACGGGTAATTTGTGGCAAGAAGCTTCTTTTCCAGTCGAAAACTTTGAAACATACACTTCCGCCTTCGGCCCCCGTGGCGGGGATTTTCATTACGGTTTGGACATGGCGGCCCCGGAAGGCAGCTATATCCGCAATTGGTGGGGCGGCCAAATTGTGGAAGTTTGGGAAGATGGCCGGTGCGGCACTGGTATGGTGGTGCGATCGGGAAATTGGGAACACATCTACTGTCACCTCAGAGGCCGAGTGCTAACAGCTAACGGCGGGCGTTATTATACCGATAGCGAAGGTACCGTGCAAATTTGGCAAGGTCAAACAGTGCCTGCAGGTGCGAGAATTGCCAGAGTTGGGATGACTGGCCGCACGAGTGGACCTCACTTGCACTGGGGACTGAAGTACGGCGGCCGCTGGGTTGACCCGGCTTTGGTACTCCGGGAAATGTACGCGCAACAATCTTAATTTGTCATTAGTTAGCAGTCATTTTTTTTGGTTTGTAGTAATGACTAAAGTCCTGATTTTTTCGGGAATGAGGAATCAAGTCATCACTACAAACTTGAATAACTAATGAATCTTTACGTTGGTGCCAACTCTTTTTTGGTCAACTCGGTGTACCGCTCGACAATTTGGCGGAATTCATCGCCGTCGATCGTTTCCTCATCCAACAGCGCTTCGACAAGTTTGTCTACCAAAGCGCGATTTTCGCGGATAATTCGGCGAGCTTCTTCGTAGCACTCAAAGGCAATTTCCCGGACTTGCCGATCGATCTTAATTGCCATGTCTTCGGAATACTCGGATCGCGAATTCCAATTCTGGCCTAAAAACACCTCATTGTTCGGACTTTCCAAAGCCACAGGCCCCAAATCCGACATTCCATAAAGCGTTACCATTTCCCTCGCGAGACTGCTAACTTTTTTGAGATCGCTACCGGCACCAGTGTCGATTTCAGCATCGCCATAAATTTCTGCTTCCGCCGCCCGTCCCCCCAAAGCTACTTTAATTCGGTTTAACAGCAAAGCCCGACTCCTCAAACCTTCGCTGTCGAGCATTTCGTCGTCGAGCACAAAGCTAGTGAAGCCTTCGATGCCGCCGGAACGCGGAATAATCGTTACTTTTTCAACTGGATCGGCATTTTTGAGCATGGTCGCGACTAGGGCGTGTCCGACTTCGTGGTACGCTGTCATCCACTTTTTCTTGCTGTCGAGCAGCGGGTTGAGGGTAAGCCCGATCGTGATCCGGTCGATCGCGTCGTGAACTTCTAAGTTACTAATCGTGTCTTTGCGACGCCTCGCGGTAAGAATTGCTGCTTCGTTGAGCAAGTTTGCCAAGTCGGCGCCGGAAAAGCCGGGAGTGCGGCGGGCGATCGTATCTAGGGCAACTTCTGGGTCGAGTTTTTTGTTGCGCGCGTGAACTTGCAAAATCCCCAAACGCCCTTTGTAACTGGGTAAATCTACCGTTACTTGGCGATCGAACCTGCCGGGCCGCAGCAGGGCGGTATCGAGAACGTCCGGCCGATTAGTAGCTGCAATCACAATCACACCGCTGTTACCCTCAAAGCCGTCCATTTCTGTCAGCAACTGGTTGAGAGTTTGTTCGCGTTCGTCGTTGCCGCCGCCGATACCAGCGCCGCGCTGCCTTCCTACGGCGTCTATTTCGTCGATGAAGACGATGCAGGGGGCATTTTCTTTAGCTTTGCGGAACAAGTCGCGGACGCGGGAGGCGCCAACTCCGACAAACATTTCTACAAATTCCGAACCGGAGATGCTGAAGAAGGGGACGGCTGCTTCGCCTGCGATGGCTTTTGCCAGCATTGTTTTGCCGGTTCCTGGAGGCCCGATTAACAGAACTCCTCTGGGAATTTTGGCGCCGATGGCGTTGAAGCGTTCGGGTTTTTTGAGGAAGGTTACGACTTCTTGCAGTTCTTCTTTAGCTTCTTCGATGCCTGCAACGTCGTCGAACATCACGCCGGTTTTGGCTTCCATTTGGAAACGGGCTCTGGATTTGCCGAAGTTCATGGCATTTCCTTGAGATTGTGTCGATCGGCGCAGGATTGCCATCAGCACTGCCAACACTGCAAAAATCACTAGCAAGTTTACTACTAAACTGACTGCGGCGGCGTTGTCGGCTGTTTGTTTGACTTCAAAGTCAATCTTTTTGGCGCGGATTTGGGAGTACAGTTCTCGGTTGTTGTAGTCGAACAGACTAACTGATTGGGTTTGATCGCTTTTTTGATTTTTTAGCCTAACCTTGGCAATTTTTTGAGTTTCGTCTACTTCGATTTTACTGACTTGCCCTTTTTCTATGTTGTCGATCAGTTGGCTGTAACTCATGGTGTTTGGCGCGCTCTCGGCAAACACCGGGGTCGAGAGCAATATTCCTTGAGAAATCACCAAACTGCCCAGGATGCGCCAAAGATTCCGTCCTGAAATTGATTTTTTAGGATTCTGGCTCGATTTGTCTTTGTTTACAGCTAGATGCCCCAGCCATGCGTGTTTCCAAGAATTTTTCATATTGCTTTGCCCAAGGTTGAAGACTGCCAAGATTGACCGCTTGTGGTTTGCTACGTTCATTTATTTTAACAAGATGGCGGGTGTTGGATGGGTTTATCTCTCGCGGGCATCTTAAGAAACCCCTCAAAATAGTGGCTTGTGAACGCTCCGAGTCTGTTTTCCCTTACTGGGCTTATGAGCACTCACCCCTCTTACCCGTAACCTTCTGTTCTTCCTTCTATTTTCTACATCGGAAAATTTAACTTGACAGTTGCCGATCGAACTTGCTATGTTAAACATACTCGTAATGAGTACGTTTTAGCCGAGCATTTATTGTTTTTAAGCTTTATGGTAAAAATTGTCGGCATTGGTGGAAGTTTGCGGGCTGGCTCCTACAGCCAGTTAGCGTTGAAGGTGGCAGCAGAACGGGCGCAGGCCCTGGGCGCGGAAGTTGAAATATTCGATTTGCGATCGCTCAATCTGCCATTCTGCAATGGTGAGAATGATTATATCGATTACCCCGATGTGGAAAAGCTGCAGAATGCGGTTAAGCAAGCCGACGCTTTGATTTTGGCAACGCCGGAGTATCACGGTAGCGTCAGCGGTGCTCTCAAGAATGCCCTGGATTTGATGAGTTTTGAGCATTTGGACGGGAAAGTTGCGGGTGGGATTAGCGTTTTGGGAGGGCAAGTTAACAACAACGCACTCAACGATTTGCGCGTGATTTTAAGATGGGTGCACGCTTGGGTCATTCCAGAACAAATTGCGATCGGACAAGCTTGGAAAGCTTTTAGTCCTGATGGTAAATTGTTGGATGAAAAACTGTCTGAAAGGTTCGACGAATTTGCTCGGAGTTTAGTGGAAAATACGCGGAAATTGCGAGGAATTTCGTAACTTTATCTGCTGATGACAAATGCAGTCCGAAACGCAACTGGCCTATTCTTCTGATGTGTCAGTTGCAATAATTGCTCGATTTGAAGAGGTTTTGTCTCTAGTAGAGTACCCGACAAGCTGTAATGTTAACTGTTAACAGTCAACAGTCAACAGTCAACTGAATTAAAATGGCATATCGATCATGTCTCCGAAAGGATGGGGTACGTCGATCGCCATTCTTCCGGGTTTTGACTCATATTTGTCTATCCACTTTTTGGCCAATTCCAAAGCTTCCTCCTCAGTCTTGGCATTTTGGACGGCTACGTGGCGGTTGCCGCGACTATCCCAAACCTCGACGTAGAAGACTTTCTGGGATTGAATAATCCAACCTTTATAAGTGTCTGCTGGTTCCATAGTTAGAATCCTAAAATAATCGGGCGGGGAGTTCCACTGGCGAGCTAATTGTAAATATTGCCCTGCATAAAATGAATTTTACGGGGGTTTCTATAGTATTTTTGGAAAAAAGTCAGTTTTACGGTTAACCTCATGACCCGACTCCTGAAGCAATTATTTAACTGGAGAAAATATCTCCAACCTTTGGCGGCGACGATCGCGATCGCCCTAATCGCATCCCAGATGGCGGTATTGCCGGCATTGGCGACTGGCGTTTACGAAATGCCCGTGTTGTCGACGGGCGATCGAACTTGGGTGTTCGACAAAGGCGACGTACTCAGCCGCAGCAGCGAAAGCAATATCAGCAGCGTGCTCGACAACCTGGAAAACAAAACAGGGAAACAAGTCAGATTTGTCACCATCCACCGCTTAGACTACGGCGAAACGGCTGCCACTTTTACCGACCAACTGTTTGAACAGTGGTTTCCCGCAAAAGAAGACCAGACTAATCAAATTTTACTCGTTCTCGACACTGTTACCAACAGTGCAGCAATTCGCACCGGCGAAGGGGTTAAATCCCTGCTAACCGATGAAATTGCCCAGAGTGTAGCTGGGGAAACCGTGCAAGTGCCGCTGCGGGAAGCCAATAAATACAACGAGGCATTTTCGGCTGCAAGTACGCGCATTGCAACTGTTTTGTCGGGCGAACCCGATCCGGGCCCTCCTGAAGTTGTTGACAACATTCAAGTTGAAGGCACCTTTAAAAAAGCTGAAGAAACAGATCGAGGCAATGCCACAGTTGTTGTGGTTGTGCTGTTGGTGTTGGCGACAGTGATTCCGATGGTGACTTATTTCTGGTATCAAGGTTTTTCGTGATCGGGTGCTGATAAATTCGATCGGTTGCCGTTTTGTAAAGAAATTAAGGCAGGGCTGCACTAATCTTGAACGTATTCTCGATCGCTCAACAATGCAATTTCTGCCCGTACAAACTCCCGTCCCAGATAAGCCGCGTGATCTAACATTGTCACCGGGCTGGGGCGGGTTTCTTCTAAGATTTTGACACAAAGCTCTTTGGCGGTTCTGCCGCTAAAAACTGTGGATTGCGTGCGTTCTACTTTGCCGCGGGCGGGGATAGGTTTACCAGTTTCGGGATCGACGGCGAGGCCTCGATCGTCGATGATGTTGGTGAAATGTTTGGCACAGATTAAGCTGGTTTCGCGATCGAGATAGATGATGAAGTAGCCGCCTGGATCGAGGTCGATGTGGCGTTTGGATAGCTTGTCATCGATTGCTGTGAGATTTTCCAAGGTTTGACTCATGGTTGGTGAAAGAAAGTAGACAATAGCTGTGATTTGTTTTGCTATTTCTAGTTTAGTCGGCTGCGGGACAAGTTTGGCAGGTTGGTTGGTTGAATGCGGGGGGAATTTTCGGGCGATCGACAATTCCTGCAATTTGCCTATCGCTCCTATGCTACAGTCGATCGGGCTCGACAGAGAAATTGATGAGTGAACTTAAGACGCGATCGCTGTTAGATCCCCGACTTCTTCAAGAAGTCTGGGATCTGGGAATTCTGTTTTTTTAGCCGTTGCTCACTTATCTATGATGCAAAATCGGTTATTATTGTATAGATGATTTGTTTGTGTTAAAGCTGAGCCAAAATGAAATTTATAGATTTGTTTTCAGGAATAGGAGGTTTCAGACAAGGGTTTGAAAAAATAGGCTTTGAATGCGTTTTTTCCTGCGAGATTAACAGCAAATGCCGACAAGTTTACACGGATAACTTCGGTGAGGTTCCTTTTGGAGATATCAGTAAAATTAATCCCGTCGACTTAGAAGACTTTGATGTTTTAGTCGCCGGGTTTCCGTGCCAACCTTTTAGCATCTGTGGCAAAAAGCTAGGTTTTGAAGATACTAGAGGGACGCTATTTTTTGATATTTGTAAAATTATCAAAATAAAGCAACCTCAAGTAGTTGTTCTCGAAAATGTCAAGCACTTAATCCATCACGACAAGGGAAATACATTAAAAGTAATTATTGCTAGTCTTAGAGAGTTGGGGTACAGCGTGAATTACAAAATGCTGAATGCTAAAGACTTTGGGATAGCTCAACATCGTGAAAGAATATTTATTATTGCAACTAAAGGTAAAGAATTCAATTTTTCTCGACTTAAAAGTAAGTTTCCTCCGCAACTCAGGGAATTTATAGACGAGACAGGGGATTTTGAAATATTGGACAAATCAGAGTATACTTTAATTGATTATCCGAGAAAGCAAGATTCGGGACTTTTGTTTGTAGGTTACAGAAATAAAGGTACTTGGAAAACTGGCGTGAGGCCCAATACAGAACATTTATCGAGAGTTCACAGACAGCCTAATCGCATTTATTCGGTAGATGGAGTGCATCCGACTATTCCTTCGCAAGAAACCTCTGGCAGGTTTTTTATCTACATCCCTGAGCAAGATATGGTGAGAAAATTGACGCTGAAGGAATGTTACCGTCTTATGGGTTTTCCTGAAGATTTTAAGAGTTATCCGAGTGCGGGGGAAAGTTACAAGCAAATTGGGAATTCGGTTTGTGTACCGGTGGTGGAGGCGATCGCGCAAGAAATATTAAGTCAAAATTTATTGTCTAATGAGCCAAATGAACCACAAAGAAAAACTGAAGAATATATACAGCTTGTCCTTTTCAATTGCTGATATCAAGGATATTCCTCAACAATACCTTGAATATATTTTACTAATTGGTGAACAAGCATACAAACAAAAGGGCGTCTATACCGTCTTGGTTTCTCTTCTAACTCACAAGTCTTTATTCCCTCAACAGGACATCAGAAAACATCAGAGTAGTATGCCGGGTGGTTTTTCGGGAAGAACTATTGACACTCTATATATTACACCTACATTAAAAGAACTGGGACTTCCCTCTATGGCTGAAAGCGGTTGGCTCACCAGGTCTTTAGAACAACCGTACCCGTACAATTTAGACTACCAGGGCAAAATAAGCAACAAGGCAGTAAAAAAAGCATTTTTAAATATAATTGATTATGTTGAAAGCAGACCTGAACAGGCAGATAATGTGCTGCGCTTGATATTGAATAAAGTTATTGAAGTACAAGCTAAAAATATTGTAAACGTAGCCCAATTAGTTAATCCTGACACTCTGAACATACTGAGTATAGTTTCTTGTCTGGAGGAGCATTTTTTTACTAAATATAAAGTTCGCGGTGGCTCAAAGTTGCCTGTTCTGGCTATCTATACCACGTACAAGTCTCTTCTGGCAGAAGTGAAAAGATATGAAAACTGTACTTTAGCACCTTTAGGGAGTCACACATCATCTGACTTGACTTCAAGAAGTTCAGGCGACATAGAAGTATTTGACGAACAAGGGCAAATCTGTGAAGCTATTGAAGTAAAGCTCGATCGGGAAATTGACTTAACAATTGTGCGAATAGCTTATGAAAAAATTATCAGGTTTAATCCCAAAAGATACTATATACTTTCGTGTAAGGATATTAAAGCCTCTGAGATTAACGAAATAAACAACATAATATCTCAAGTTAGAGAAGAGCATGGCTGTCAAATAATAATTAATGGAGTCATTCCCACGATTCAATATTACTTAAGATTAATTTCTTTAGAAAACTTTGTGACAAATTACTCTAATCTGGTCAGTGTTGATACAGAGTTGCAGCCTATTCACAAGATCAAGTGGAATGAATTAATTGAAAAACTGGGTGTTGGGTAGATGGTGCTATAGTATTATCGGGTAATTTCTCAAACTCGGATTCAGTCCGAGAAGATTTAGTGGTCATATTTTATTAAAACACAGCCTAATGCTCTGCAATTGGGTAAGGTGGGCAAGGCCCACCCTACATTATTAGGACTCTTCATCCCGACTGCAAACAAGTATTAGGCGGGAACTTGGATTTTTTCGGTGCCGGCAAGTTCAAAGGCTGCGTGAATTGCTTTCAAAGCAGTTACACCTTGTCCTTCATCCACAACGCAACTAATTTTAATCTCGGAAGTGGCAATCATTTGAATGTTGATTTGCTGGCGGGAAAGCGCTTCAAACATCCTTGCCGCTACTCCCGGATGCGC
>NZ_JAUBQU010000281.1:0-1520 GCF_036701435.1 Microcoleus sp. Pol12A5 | reverse complement strand
CTTAACCATAGACCCAGCTCAGGTTTGAGAGATTTTGTCCTATTATACTCTGCCTAGAGTGACAGAAGAGGATTATTGCCAAAGAGTGAAAATATTGAGGAAAACTACAACACCCGCTTAATTAGGCGGGTTTTGTCGATCGAAGTGGGGGTTTGAACCGACGACCTATAGAACCCATTTGATATCTTTTTAGGGGGTAACTGAAGCAGCAAGTCGTTTGAGCATCAATCTGATAAAACAAAGCTTGAGCTTGGCATTGGCAGCTTCGAGTGTGCGGTCAAAATTTTTGACTAAACTCTTGCATCGCTCTACCCAAGCATTCGATCTTTCAATCACCCATCTAGCTGCAACCGGAACAAATCCCGATTGTCATGAAAGCCTCCTTTTGAGCTTTTGATGGTTTGGCCGAGAGTTCAAACTGGATCTTGGTCATAATTTGAGGATAAATCTGCTCCAAGGAACTCGTCAGTTTTTCAGGATGATAACCATGATCTACCAAGATAGTAATCTTCGGCAGTTCCAGCGGTTTAGATTTGAAGTAATCGATATTTTGGGTTAGCATTTCAATCAACCCTTGGTCATCAGATACGCTGGCTTTGGTGCAGTCGGTAAAGAAGGGAAAGCCCAATATATCAACTGCGAGATGTCTTTTAATCCCATTTGTCGTCTTGTAAAAACAAAACCCTTTCGACTCAATCCCTGCATTACAGGTGTTTTTCACCGCTTGTGAGTCAATCATGATTAGAGTTGTCCACTGAGGCTTTTTTTTTACTTGTTCCCGCACTCGTCCATGTAATTCTGTCATGATTTTGTCTAAGCTCTCATCTTCACACCACTGTTTGTAATGCCAGAAGACAGTTGAATAGGGTGGAAAATCTTTGGGTAAGTCTGCCCAGTTGCAACCATTCTTGAGTTGATACAATATCCCGTTGAGAATTTGCCGCTTTGTCCACACTGGGGGTCTTGTTTTCTTTTTGTGCGGTAATAATGGCTCGATTATTTCCCACTCTTTGTCTGTTACGTCGCTAGAATACCCCATTCACTCCCCCCTCTGCTTTTAATCCACCACTTTTAGCTATCCTACCCGATTGGCAAAAATATCTCAAATGGGTTCTATACGATGCCAAGTTTGATGTGATATCCTTTCCGGTTGCATCGGCATAATCAAATCGAGTCAACAGTTACAGCACTTCCGGATGTTATGAGGTACAGTAGCAGCAATTAGTAAACCAGTTTTTAAGATGTTTCGGATTAATTAAGTCAAGAGCCACAGCAATTATCCTGTCAACCATTTTAGTGCTTGTTGGTGAAAATTGTCGCAATAAAGATTTGAGTTGCGACCACCATAATTCAATTGGATTAAAATCAGGAGAGTATGGGGACAAACACAAGATAGAAGCACCCACCGCTTCAATCATAGGCTTAATTGAATCTACTTTATGCGGCTCTCCTGAACTTATGGTTATAAGTTTATCTAATCAGACCAGCAAGCTAATACGCGATTCCTAAAATTATTAAAA
>NZ_JAUBQU010000147.1:0-12942 GCF_036701435.1 Microcoleus sp. Pol12A5 | reverse complement strand
CAACGACTGGCACAACTGCAGGAGCAAATAGCACCCCTGCAAGCGGAAATCAATCAATTGAATCGCCAGTTTTGGGTAACAAAAGCGCAGGTTAAGGCGAATAAATACGACCTTTCAGCCAGTCGTTACCGTCAGATTGAGCAGGATGAGGTATATTATGAGCCGCCACAGGTTACAATGGAGAGGTTGGTGAAGTTAGAGCATATTATGGGGATAGAAGTGCGGGAGTTGATGAGTTTTATAGATGAAAAATGAAAGTTAGAGAAGTTATTAAAATGTTAGAAGAGGATGGTTGGTATTTAGCTAGAACAAAGGGCAGTCATCGTCAATTTAAACACCCAGAAAAGGCTGGGACTGTCACAGTGTCAGGTAATTTAGGCGTTGATATGCCAATAGGTACGCTTAAAAGTGTTTGGCGACAAGCTCAACTAGAGCAGGAGGAAGATTAATGCGTTATGCTGTTGTCATTGAAAAAGGTGAAACTAGCTACGGTGCTTATGTTCCCGATTTACCTGGATGTGTAGCTGTGGCTGAAAGTTTAGAAGAAGTGAGGAATTTAATTAAAGAGGCGATCGCTTTTCATATTGAAGGACTACAAGAGGATGCTTTTCCTATTCCCGAACCTGTCTCTATTTGTGAATATGTTGAAGCATAACTATAACAGAAGCAAATAAATGGCCTCAAGGTTGGCAATGGGTAGAAATTAAAGATGTAGTAGATATTATTGTACCTACAAGAGATAAGCCTAAGCGATTTATCGGTGATATTCCTTGGGTGACACTTCCCGATATTAATGATTTTTTTATTAGTAGTGCGAAAAAATTTATTACCCATGAGGATGCTACTGAAGTTAGTAATCGCTTGATGCCTCCTCAAACAGTGCTTTTAAGTTGTGCTGGAAGTTTAGGAAAAGTGGCAGTTACTACAAGAACAGTTTATGCAAATCAGCAATTTTATGGATTAGTAGCAAAACCTAATTTAATAGGCCCGGTATTTTTAGCGTTGGGTCTGCAAAGATTAGGAGAAGATTTCTTTCTTCAACTGGCAGGAATTTCTACAGTTGGTTTTTTTAGTAAAGATAAAGCTTTAGGAATTAGAATGATTCTGCCGCCGCTAGCAGAACAAAAGCGGATTGTTGTGATCGCCCAAAAAGCCGATCGACTCCGACGCACCCGCCGCTACGCCCTACAACTTAGCGACACCTACTTGCGAGCGGTATTTTTGGAGATGTTTGGCTCTCCTGTCACTAATCCAAAAGGCTGGGATATTGAAGATATTGGTTCTCAAATAATTAGTATTCGTTACGGAACTAGCTCACCTCCTGAATATCAGCAAAATGGGATTCCTTTCATTAGGGCAACGAATATAAAAAAAGGTTATATTCAATCAGAAGGCATGGTATATATTTCTGAAAATGAAGCTCAGAAAATACCAAAGTGTAAAGTTAAAGCAGGTGACTTAATAATTGTTAGAAGTGGCGTAAATACAGGAGATAGTGCTGTAGTTACAGAATTATATCATGGTACTTATGCAGCTTATGATTTAATTGTTGAATTACCTAGAATACAGGCTTATTATTACAACTTTTTAATTAATTCAGATTATGGTAAAGCAATAATTGAGCCTTTAACTCGAAGGGCAGGACAACCACATATAAACGCAGAACAAGTTAGTTCTTTACGCTTTCCTCTTCCCCCCCTCCCCCTCCAAGAAAAATTTGCCCAAATCGTCCAAAAATTCGATCGCCTCCGCACGCAACAACGGGAAGCCGATCGCCAAGCAGAGCATTTATTTCAAACCCTCCTGCATCGTGCCTTTCGGGGTGAACTAACTTCTCAAAACGCTGATGATGAGCCTGAATCTGTCTTATTAGAAGAGATTCGCGCACAACAAGCCAAAGCCGAAGCCGAAGCCAAAGCCGCTACTCAGGCGATGGATGACGCTGCTGATTATCTGGGCACAAAAGCCAAACAGCAAGACATAGAACCAATCCAGCTAAAATTCCCAGGATTTGAATAGCTTCGGCAGAATAAACCGCGGTTGAAACCGCGGCTACACAAAATTTCGTCCCAGCAGAGGGGGACTAAGAAATAAGAGGAATCAGAAAATAATTTAGATGGGCAATACAGGATTTGAACCTGTGACCCCTTCCGTGTGAAGGAAGTGCGCTACCACTGTGCTAATTGCCCGCAGATAATTACCATACCATACCAAGTCCAAATTTGCAACTAAATTTTTCCTAAAAATTCAGCCGCTTGTTTCCGAGTTAAACTCGACACAATGCCAAGAAAACAGGCATTTGTCGAGTCTGGCATCAGTTAACCTGCCACCAACCCGCCGAGGGGCCGACAAACCGCACTACAATCCACCAAGCAACCAAAAGGCTAATCCCGATCCAGCTTCCGCGGCTTGTCCACTTGACAAAATCTTCGCTTTGGGTTTTCGTGATTGGCAGCCAGGGAACGATGCGTTCTTCTTTTCCGTATTCGTCGCCGATCGACTCTTTGCGACGCTTAGCTTCACCCATAATCTTTGTGTACTAAATTAGATTTCAACTGGATACCTAACCAAATTATACGCCAACAGGTCATCTCAAGCCTGCGTCAGCCAAGTCGTATCCAAATAATCAATCCTCGCAAAAGGACTCAAAGCTGCTAAAACCTGCTGTCCATAACTGCGGTGAATCACCCTGCTGTCGAAAATCGCCACCACCCCTTGACGTTCTCGCACCGGCGCGATCGCCCGTTGCAACTCATTCAGCGCCGCCGGCAGCAAATACAACCGAAACCAATCCTTGCGCCGTTCCTTATAATAAGCTACACGCGCCGTCACCAAAGGATTCTCCAAAGAAGGTAGCGGCAAAGTTGCGATCGCCAGCAAGTGAGGCGCCCTCAAGTCCCCCTGATGTTCCCGCCAAAACTCCCACCCAGTCACCAAAATCGCATTCTCGCCCACATCAGTCTTTTCTACCTGCACGCGAGAACCGAACTCAGAAGCCAAAATCGCCGCCAGCCGAGCCTTGAGCGGTACATCACCAACAATCAGCACCGTTAAACCCGCCACCGACGCGCTCATCAACAGCAAAGTCCGAATTTCTTCCATTAAAACTCCCTGAAATTCCGGCGTATTTGGCAGCGGTAGCCAGTTGGGAATGTACAGTTGAATTAATTCGCTTTGTCGATCGGGCGAAAACTTAACGCTCGTCAATTCTGGAAGCCCCAGCATTTCCCGGAAGATCGGAGCCTTCGGTTCCACATCCACCGCCCCCCCAATCAACACCACCGGCTGATAGTCCCAAATTTTGCTCAAAACCTCAGCCACCTGCACCGGCGCGCAGTACAGAGAAAATGACCCAGCCTCCCGATGAATTTCCGCCCACCGCAGTTTTCCGTTTGCTTCCCACCGCTGCCAAAAATTGCTCCAAGCAGCCGGAATTAGGGGGTTTGGCTCAATCCTTTCAAACAGCCCCTCCAAAATATTTTGCTCTGCGGTTTCCAGCAAATAGCACTCCTCTGGTTTCGCCGGATGCTTAAAGAAAGCCCGCGTTAGCATTACCCGCCCTTGGAGGATTGCATCGGCTTCCAAAGGCTGAGATTGCATTAAATCATTCCAGTCACCCGGTTGCAAACCCGCCGTCAATTGCTGGCGCGTCCAAACTTCCAAGTCATCCACACCGTCGATAATTGTCGGAATATTCCTGTGAAGTTCCGAATTCCCCGCCAAGCGAGCCGCCAGCCAAGACTGCGGATCTGCTAGCATCAATCCTCGCCCAGTGGCACGATCGGAATAAGTCTCGATCGACCCCTCTGTTTGCAGCCACTCTTGCAAACGCGGTATTTCCACTGTTCTCAAATGCTCAATCAGCGGTGTCGGGGCCACTAAAATCACAGGCTCCGGCCACATCAAAATCGGCATCAAATAGCTGACTCGATACCGCTGTCGGTAAGCTCCAGCGGGAAGCCCCGTTTGGATCAGAGCGCTGCGCCCCAAGCGCAAAGCCCGCGCCACGAGCCGCGCCATCGTTAAATGGTGGGGCCAGTGCGGCTCGGAGTGCGATCGCAGGAAGCGGAGCAATGAGTTATGGACTTCTACCTCAATCAATCGGTTTTAAAATTGACATTTCTCACTCAACATAATCAAAACTGGCCAGAAAATCAACTACTTTTTGACCGAGAGGCAAACTGAATTTACTGGGTTGATGACTGGCACCTCCCTTCCCAAAATTCCCGTGAGAATTCACCATCAAACTCTCCTGTCCCGAACTAATTAAAATAGTTTGGGTAGGTGACTCAAAAAACTTTGTTGGTTGACTAACCCCTGATATATTAGAGACCAAATTTATCAACTCATTTAACTTATTTGTAGCTTTACTCAATGCTTTACGCAACTGCACTATTCGTTTCTCATCTAAATTTTGACTTTCAATATTTTTGCCAATAACCATAATATTTCTCTGAGTTTGTACAGCATCCTTAAAAGGAAGAATCGCTAAAAAAGCTGCTGGCAATAAATGCTCATCGCTCTCAAATCTAAAAGTTAGAGTTGTGCGGCGGTAGCCGACTTCAATATTAGGAGGAAAATTCATTGCCCGGTAATGCCGAGCTATTTCGCTGTAAACTGTTGCTAAAGTGCTGTTTGCTGAGTAGTCTAAAAGTGCGTCAACTACAATTTGCACTAACCCAGGCGTGTGATTTAAAAATTTTATCGATTCTGACGGCGAATTAAATTGTTGAATCTGAGTGCGATCGCCTGCGGGGCTGAGGTCAACCCACTGGCAAGTAATATCATCTGCAATGATACCACACCGAGGAACCAAATACAGTTTTGCTCCTGTTAAAGTTGCTCCCCTCAAATCAGCGCCCACCCAATCTGCATTAATCAAATTTGTTTCTGTCAAATCAGCGTGAACGAAACTAGCACTTCCTAAATTAGTATTTCTTAAATCTGCTCCGTTAAGGTTAGCTCCGCTCAATTTAGCAAAGCTCAGATCCGCGCCGCTGAGGTTAGCTCCCGTCAAATCAGCCCATTTAAGGTTAGCTCCGCTCAAATTGGCACTGCTGAGATTCACCTGTTGCAAAGAAGTTTGTCTCATATCGGCATTGTTAAAATTAACGCCGCTAAGTTCTGCTTTCGTCAAATCTGCGCCGTGCAAGTTAGCTTCTTGAAAGTTAGCTGAAGCAGCCGAAGCACCTCTGAGATTTGCACCGGACAGGTTAGCACCGAACAGGTTAGCTTCCGTCAGTTTTACCTCTCTTAAATCTGCTTCAGTCAGGTTAGCGCCGCTGAAGTTAGTTTTGCTGAGTTCGCAGCGGACTAATTCGCTTCTAATTAGGGATGCTCTGATTAGTTGAGCTGCACTTAAATCGGCTCTCACTAAGTTTGCTACGTTGAGAGTAGCCCCGTTTAAGATTGCCCGCGACAGGTTGGTACTGCTGAGTCTAGCCACATTCAGGTTAGCTTCGCTCAAGTTAGCTTCGCTCAAGTTAGCACCGCTGAGGTTGGTGACAAATAAGCTAGCCCCCTTTAAAATTGATTGGCTGAGATTGATGCGGCTGAGATTAGCTTCATTCAGGTTGATTCCTGTGAAATCTCTGTCGCCTTCAGTATATCTTTTGACGATTGCAAATCGTTTGAGCAGTTCTTCAGCTTCCATTTGTTTACCTGAATAAAATGGCAATCGGCTAACTTTTATATGGCATAAATAGAAATAATATCAAATTAAATTATAGTATTTACTCACCGATCTGATAAAAGCTTTTGACAAACTCAATGACCGTATTTAGCGGCGGGGTGGTAAATCTTTGGGCTTTAATTGCAGGACTGATAGAGGTTTTGTTGACTCCGGGCAAATTTGTCAAGTTTCTGCCAAAATCTGGGTGATAGTGAATCATCAAAGTTTCGGCGCTGGAGTTAGCCAGTACAGTTTGGGTAGGTGATTGGAAAAAACTTGACATCGGTTCGCGATCGAGGCGAACCGGCTGAATTTTCATTTCCCCTATTTTTCTCATTGTTTTGGTCAGGGCTACGTTTAATTGCACTACCATATTTGACACTCTGACGCCCAGGTTATTACCACTTTGGGGTTGAATCATCTTGATCAAAGTAATCAAATTTTTCTGAGTAAATGCTGCATCACTAAAGGGAATAATCGCAACGAAAGCGGTGGGAAATAGTTGCTCGTCCTGTTCTATTCTAAATGATATGATTGTGCGTCGGGAATTAACTTCGATACTGGGAGGATGGCTCAAAGCAGGGTATTGACGGGCAATTTGGCGGTAGGTAGCTGCAAGGACAAAGTTAGCGTCGGGGTCGAGAGGTCGATCGACAATAATTTGAACTGTCGGCGGTGTAGCATTGAAAAACCTTTGAGATTCTTCTGGGGTAAAGCGCTGAATGTGGCTGCGATCGCCGTTAGGACTGAGGTCAACCCAATCGCAGGTAATGTCATCTGCTTTCACATCAAACCTAGAAACCGCATAAATTTTTGCCCCCGTCAGGGCCGCCCCCGTCAAATCTGCGCCCACCCAATCAGCGTGAATCAAATTTGCTTGAGTCAAATCCGCGTGTACCAAAGTAGCGTTCAATAGATTGACATTGCTCAAATTTGCTCCGTACAAGTTGGCCCCGCTCAATCTCGCTTCATCGAGGTCAGCACCGGTCAAGTTCGCCCCGCTGAGGTCAGCCCACCGGAGATTAGCGCCTCGCAAGTCAGCGCCGCTGAGGTTTGCCTGAGATAGATTAGCTTGTCTGAGTTCGGCATTGCAGAGGTTGACTCCTCGCAAGTCTGCCCTGCTGAGGTCGGCTCTGTGCAAGTTAGCCCGTTCCAAGTTTGCTGCTGTTAGAAAAGCGCCTCTCAGGTGAGCCCCGCTGAGGTCGGCTTGCTCTAGATTGGCTTCTCTGAGGGTTGCTTCTCTCAAATCTGCTTCGCTGAGATTTGCACCGGTCAAGTTGGCACTACTCAGGTCTGCTCGGATCAGTTCGGATCTGATCATTGTAGCTTCGACGAGTTGGGCTTCTCTGAGGTCGGCTCGAATCAAGTTTGCCACGTTGAGGATAGCGCCGCTGAGGTTGGCTTTGTGCAGATTGGCACCGCTGAGTCTGGCAACATTGAGTTTGGCTTTTCTCATGTTGGCGTTTGACAAATTGGTGCCGCTCATGTTGGTAAGGCTCAAAATTGCCTCACTGAAATTAGCCCCGCTGAGATCGATCCTGCTCAGATTTGCCTCGCAAAGGAGGATGGCAGTAAAATCTCTTTCTCCTGCTGCATATTTGGTGATGAGTTCTTCGGCATCCATGCTTTTCAATTTCCCTGATGTCTTAGCTAGAACAAAGCTTTATTGTGCCAACCTTTAAACTAGAATAAGCATTTTTTGTAACTTGATGCAATATGCTTAGACATCTATGTTGTGGAAGCCTTTTATAAAATCCAAAATGCTAGTGATATTAGCTTGAGCCAATTTTGTGCTTTCGGCTAACTTAGCCGATGTTGAGTTACTCAGATCGTATTTTTTAATCAGGCGCTTGCCGAAGCCTGGGTGGTGATAAACGCTGAGTCTTTGATCGCGGGAATTAATTAAGCTCATCTGTGTGGGTATTTGAAAGAAATTGATGCTTTCACCGATTTTTGGAAAAGAACTGGAAATTTTGATTTGGTCTACTTTACTGATAGCTTGGTTAAGAGCTTTGCTGCATAACTGGACGTGTTTAGATTCTTTGACGTTAAGTTTTCCTGCATCGTGCGATTGAATCATTTTCATCAAAGCTATTAGGTTTTTTTGAGTTATGGCAGCGTCGTTAAAAGGAATGATCGCAACGTAAGCGGTGGCAAATAATTTATCGTCGCTGTCCATTTTAAATGCGAGTACGGTGCGCCTGGAGCTGACTTCAATCGTGGGAGGCTGACTTAAACTCGGGTATTGTTGGGCAATTTGGTAATAAGTTGCAGCTAGTGCAAAATGAGCGCCTTGGTCTAAGGGCGAGTCAATCACAATCCGAACTGTGGGCAAGGTTTCGTGAAAAAAGTCGTGGGTTCCTCCTGAGTTCAACCAGTAAATTTGGCTGTGGTCGCCGTTGGGGCTCAGATCGACCCACTTGCAGGTCATGCCTTCGGTTTTGATGCCGAGCCTCGAAACTGCGTGAAGTTTGGCTCCGGTTAAGGTGGCTCCGGTTAAGTCGGCTCCAATCCAGTCGGCGCGGATCAGATAGGCATTTGTCAGGTCGGCGTGAACTAAGCTGGCATTCAGCAAGTTGGCGTGGCAGAGGTCGGCTCGGCTGAGGTCGGCACCGCTCAATTTGGCTTCGCTCAGGTCGGCCCAGCGGAGATTGCAGCCGCTGAGAATGGCCCAGCGCAAATTGACGCCGCTGAGGTCGGCGCCACTGAGTACGGCTTGAGTGAGGTTGGCTTGTCTCAGTTCTGTGCCTCGCAAGTCGGCGCCGCTGAGGTCTGCGCGGCTCAGGTCGGCTCCTTGCAGGTTGGCTTGTTCGAGGTTGGCTTCTGTCAAGCACGCGCCGCTGAGGTGAGCGCCTCGAAGGTTGGCTTGAGCGAGGTTGGCTCCTCGAAGGGTGGCTTCGGTAAGGGTGGCGCCGCTGAGGTTTGCGCCTTGGAGGTTGGCGCCGCTGAGTTCGGCTCGAATCAGCTCGGCTCTGATCAGTTTGGCTCCTATGAGTATGGCTTTTTTGAGGTCTACTCGCACTAGGTAAGCGACGTTGAGGTCGGCGTCGGTGAGGTCGGCGCCGCCTAGATGGGCGCCACTGAGTCTGGCGATGTTGAGTTTGGCACCTGTGAGGTTGGTTTTGCTGAGGTTTGCTCCGCTCAGGTTTGCTACACTCAGATTCGCACCCTTGAGGTTGGCTCCGCTCAAGTTGACGCCGCTGAGGTTGGCCTCAGTCAGGTTGATTCCGGCAAAGTTTCTTTCTCCGGCGGCATATTTTTTCAGGAGTTCCTCGACTGTCATGGGGGCGGCACCGTATCAAATATCCCCATTTTATTGCTATGAATATCGGTATTGTAGGACTGGGTTTAATTGGTGGCTCGATCGGGCTGGATTTGCGATTGCGCGGGTTTAATGTTTTTGGGGTTTCGAGCCGGCAGCAGACTTGCTATCGGGCGCAAGCTCGGGGTGTTGTCAATGAAGCCAGCATACACCTGTCTCTAATGGCAGTAGCCGATGTGGTTTTTATTTGCACGCCGCTGGGGTCGATCGAGCCGATCGTCCGAGAGTTGGTGCCCTATCTTTCCCCTGATACTATTGTAACCGATGTCGGTTCCGTAAAAACACCCATAGTGCAGGCTGTGTCTCCTCTGTGGCCTAATTTTGTGGGGGGACACCCGATGGCGGGGACTGCTGAAAGCGGAATTGAGGCGGCGATGCCGGATTTGTTTGTAGGCCGGCCTTATGTGGTGACGCCGACTGCCCAGACACCGACGCTTGCGGTGGATAAGGTTGAGGAAATTGCGCGGTTGCTGGGTGCTAAAGTTTACCGATGTGAGCCGGAAGAACACGATCGAGCTGTGGCTTGGATTTCTCATTTGCCGCTAATGGCGAGCGCGACGCTGGTTGCTGCCTGCGATCGAGAGGGCGATCGGCATATTGTTAATTTAGCCCAACATTTGGCGAGTTCGGGTTTTCGGGATACGAGCCGGGTTGGGGGCGGCAATCCCGAGCTGGGAGTGATGGTGGCAAAGTACAATCGAGAGGAATTGTTGCGATCGCTCTCTATTTACCGCGACAGTCTTGACGAGTTCATCACTGATATCGAAGCTCAAAATTGGCAAGCTCTCGAACACAAGCTGAAGCTGACTCAACAAGCGAGACAGAATTACAAATTATGAGCCAAAAATTACTTAAAACGGTTCCCGTCTAGATTATGATTTGTGGATGCCTAAATATTGAGTTTTAATGTACACTTATTCTCGACTCAAGCGATTTTTGCTGGGTGAATCTCTCCCCACTAGCGCATCTATTCATGAACGCCTGAGCAACGCTACAGGACTAGCTGTTCTGGCTTCTGATGCACTGTCGTCTGTTGCCTACGCTACTCAAGAAACTCTGCTGGTACTGTTACTAGCGGGCAGTAGCAGTTTGAGTTTATCGCTGCCTATTTCTGGAATTATTATTTTACTGTTGGCGATCGTGGCGCTGTCTTACCGACAGACAATTAAAGCGTACCCCAACGGCGGTGGCGCTTACATTGTGGCGCGAGAAAATTTAGGTATTTACCCTGGTTTGATCGCAGCAGCTTCGCTGATGATTGATTACATTTTAACTGTAACAGTAAGTATTTCGGCTGGGGTGGCGGCCCTGACTTCAGCAGTTCCCTCTCTGCACCCCTACACGGTTGAACTGTGCTTAGTTTTTATTGTCCTAATCATGTTTGCCAATCTCAGGGGATTGCGGGAATCGGGCAATATATTTATGGTTCCCACCTATGGGTTTCTCGTTGGGATTTTTGTTTTGATTGGCTGCGGCTTATTCCAACAGGCAACAGGTAATGTTATGCCGGCATTACAAAATATTCCCGCTAAGGAACCTTTGGGATTATTTCTGCTGGCGCGCGCTTTTGCGGCGGGCTGTACTGCCCTGACTGGAGTTGAAGCCATATCAGACGGGGTGTTGGCTTTTAAGCCTCCTGAATGGAAAAATGCGCGCCTGACTTTGAGCTATATGGGGGCAATTCTGGGAGCGATGTTTTTGGGGATTAGTTACTTGGCTCATATTTATCAGGTGATTCCTACAGAACATGAAACGCTCCTTTCTGTGTTGGGAAAACAGATTTTTGGTGTCGGCATATTTTATTACTATTTGCAGGCCGCAACTCTGTTAATTTTGCTGTTGGCTGCGAATACGAGTTATGCAGATTTTCCGCGACTTTGTTATTTTTTGGCACGGGACGGGTTTTTACCGAGGCAATTGTCGCTGTTGGGCGATCGACTGGTTTATTCTAATGGCATTAATCTGCTAAGCTTCTGCGCTGCTCTTTTAATTATCATCTTTAGAGGCAATACGAGCGCAGTGCTTCCTCTGTATGCGGTTGGAGTTTTCACTTCTTTTACTCTCTCCCAATCGGGAATGGTAATTCACTGGTTTAAAGAACGAGGTAAAGGTTGGCAAGTTAGTGCTGTGATGAACGGTATTGGTGCAGTGGCAACAACGGGAGTTTTGGCTGTAATTCTCGCTACAAAATTCCTTTTGGGAGCTTGGGTTGTCGTAGTAACTATTCCGATCGTAGTCAGTCTATTTTTAGCTATTCACCGGCACTATCGTTATGTAGCGGCTCGCTTGAGCATTCAGGGAATAGAACCGAGGTCTTATCTTCGCAGACCTAGAGTTAAGACGGTGACACATCCGGCTGTGGTGTTAGTCGGGCAATTGCACCGGGGAACTTTCGAGGCCCTCGATTACGCTCGTTTAATTGCTGATGAAGTTGTGGCAGTTCACGTAGATATTGGTTTGACCGATCGAGCAAAATTACAAGCAGCTTGGCAAGATTTGCAGTCAGACATTCCTTTGGAAATTTTGGAATCGCCTTACCGTTCTGTTGGTTCGGCTTTGACGCACTTTTTGACTTTGTTTGAAGAGCAGCGACCGGGAGTATATTTAACGCTGATTATTCCGGCTTTTGTGACGCGAAATTGGTGGGAGGGACTGCTGCACAATCAAACTGCTTTCTTTTTGAAAGCGGCTTTGCGGGCTAAAAGAAGTCGGGTGGTAACGACGGTTAGGTATTTTCTTTAAGGGGGGATGGGCAACCGCGCGGGATTGCCCCTACTTCCTGGCAATGAAGGCTGGAATGCTCGATGAGGCGCTGGCCCAAAAAACCCGATTTCTTCGCAAAATCTTTGGTTTGGATGCGATTTTGCTAGGCAGAAACCGGGTTTCTGACACCGTTTGGTAAGTCATATATATTTATTAAAATTTTAAGAAAAGGGTTGACATATCAAAAATGATATGTTATAAATTTACTCATTAGAAAAGTTGTCTTTCAACTTATCTTAAAAAAGATTGCGGCTGCTGAACCCAAGTCTTTTGTTCCCTAAAAAATCTCTTCAACTCTTGGGGGTTGCTATGCAACCCGCAACAGACTATTTATGCAGCAGCCAAAAAACTTGAACAGGCTTTTGCGAGCTTTGTCTCGGCAAGGTCTTGATGTTAGTTACGACAATAAAGTCTACTCGATTTGTCTCAATAGTTCTCTGAAAGAACAGTGGCAAGATGCCGATCCTCCCACAGCAGAAGTTTTGCTCCCAGAGGATTTTCCTGTGGAAGCAAAGGCGCTCAAACAGTTAGCAAATTTGGCGAATGTTCGACACCCTCAAGGCGGCTGCGTTTGCCGCGCTTGCGCTACTCCTGACTTCCATCCGGGGGATGCGGGGGTGGCGATCGGCTCTATTGTAGAAACAGCAGGAATGGTGATTCCGGCGGCTGTCGGTTCCGATATTAACTGCGGGATGCGGTTACACGTTGCGGATTTGTCGATCGAACAATTCCTCAGTCAGCGCGATCGATTTGTAGAATTGCTCAAAGGCGATTATTTTTTCGGTACTCGCGATGTCAGCATGACTGCAAAAACTGCTGGCGCCATGTTCCAACACGGGATTCCCGGATGGCTGGATGCTATGCCCGACGAGGCAACCGGCAGCGCGGCTAATTCGGATTTCGATCAGTTGGCCGCAGAGTGCGATCGCATTTTCCTCGGCGGTTCCATGAATGGCGATGTCAAATGGGCCCCCGCAGAATTAGTCCCAAACGACGGCTTAGTCAGGGATGGCGGGTTAGCTACCATCGGTGGCGGCAATCACTTTGTCGAAATTCAAGTGGTTGAGGAAGTTATCGATCTAGCTACGGCTTATAGAACCCATTTGAGATCTAAGAGGCCAGCCTCTTAATCATCAATCTAATAAAACAAAGATTCATCTTGGCAGTGGCATTATCTAAGGTTCTC
>NZ_JAUBQU010000146.1:0-12956 GCF_036701435.1 Microcoleus sp. Pol12A5 | reverse complement strand
ATTTCTTCGGGAATTAAGAACAAATCCCACACATATTTATTGATTACTTCTGCTGTCGAGTAGCCTGTAGTTTTTTCGCAAGCTTGGTTAAAGCGGACAATCCGTCCTTGGCTGTCGAGAACTACAATTAAGCAAGCCGTCGTGTCAATTACTTTGGAAATAATATTACGTTCTATTTCTAGTTTTTGTGCTGCGGACTTTAAGCCAGCATACCAAGCGCTAACCATTGCAGCGGCCAAAAGTAAGATTGCAGGAGCTGCCTGGAAGGAAAACAGTAACAGAGTTGTCAGCAGTAAAGCCGTGCCGGCACTAAATGTAGCAATACTGTAAGATTTAATGGGTAAGGGCAAGACCTCAAACTGGCTCATTTTTGTTGACCTGTAGCGATGGCGCGATCGCACTATTGCTTGTGTTGATGAAACAACCTTGTTAAAACTTAGTTAAAACTAAGTATTTATTTTTTCTATACAAAACCACATTTGTCGGTCCTGTGCCATCTTCCCAGAGACAGATTGGCAGGGGGATTTATGCTGAATCAACTGCTATCATAGATTCAGGGAAAAATTAGATTATCTAATTTCTGGGAGCAATAAGCGAGTGAATCACAAGCTGGCAAAAATTATCGGGTTATTTTTCGCAGCAGCCACCCTCTTTGGATTTGTCGGTTACGCGCTGCAAAATCCCAACTTCGCCAGCAACTCAGCGATATCGATCGGCTTCCCCAATCTTACCACCCTGGCCGCCGGGGCGATCGACAACAAACGATCCCAAATCTATCTCAACGGAATTTGGCAATTTGTCCCCGCCGTTGGCAACCCCCAAAACCCTCCCGTCTCCCCAAGTTGGGGTTCCATCCAAGTACCCGGAGACTGGCAAAAAGAAAACAACGAATCCGTACCCGGAATCCTCACTCGCGGCAACGGCAAAGATTGGGAAAACTTCAACAGCAAACAACTTTCAAAAGCTTGGTATCAAAGAAATATAGACATTCCCGGCGACTGGACAAACCGCAGAATTTTTCTCGACTTAGCCAGAGTCAGCACAGATGCAGTCATCTTTGTCAACGGCATTAACTGCGGTGAAATCCCCTGGCCTTACGGCACTATTGAAATTACCAAAGTAGCAAAACCAGGTCAAAACACCCTATCTATTTTAGTGGTGGCAGTATCCGATGAAAAGGAAAAAGCCGTCATCATGGGCCCCACAGAAATCTACACAGAAAAATTCAACTTGCAATCGCGGGGAATCATCGGCGAAGTGCGACTTCTGAGCCTTCCCCCAGGCCCGCTAATTAGCGACGTATTCGTCCAAACTTCCACCCGAAAAAAGCAAGTTAAATTAGATGTAGAACTCAAAGACGTTGCCCAAAACGGTCAAGTTGAATTAATCGCGGAAATGCTCGACGAAGAAGGCAAAGTACAACAAAAATTCACCGCAAATTCTAAGGTTCAAGCTAAACCCATTCAAACCCTACAAGTTCAGTGGAATTGGCCAAATCCCCGTCTTTGGGATGTCGGGCAACCCAACCTTTACACCCTGCAATTAGAAGTAAAAGGCAGCGGCATAGACACGCAATACTACCAACCTTTTGGCTTCCGCGAATTTTGGATAGAAGGGCGCAAATTTTTCTTAAACGGAACTGAATTTCGGCTGCGACCAATCTTGCACTCGGATACTTGGCAAGGCGGGACATTAGAAGTTGCTGATAGCCTAATTGATGGCTACGTAAAAGCAGGTTTTAACATAACAGAAATGTGGCCTTGGAATCACGACGAACGGGGTAGATGGCACTTCAGAGAGTTATTTTCCGAAAGAGCAGACCTCAAAGGTTTTCCCATTATGGCCCCCGCTTTAGATATTAGTCCTATCGCTTGGAACGGCAAGTGGAAAAACCCTTACTGGAACGACCGCTGGAAAGCCCGAATGGTGACAGAAATGCGCCGCTACCGCAATCATCCATCAGTATTAATGTGGGCGACAAGTCCTAATTTTTTCGGCAACGCTGACGACCTAAATCCCCGTCGCATCGGCAAAAGCAAAGTAGAAGGAACTCTCAGCCCCTCAGAAAACCAGCGTTTGCGGGTGAACACTCCCCTAGGAAATGACGCTATAGGTGCGATTAAATCGGCAGACCAAACCAGACCTGTGATGGTACACCAAGGCGCCCACTTCGGTGATGTTTATGCGCTGAATACTTATTTAAATATGATTCCCTTGCAAGAACGGGAAGAGTGGATTTCTGAGTGGAGTAAAACCGGAGAAATGCCCTACATGGCAGTCGAGTTTGGGACTCCTCTGCACGCAACGATGATGCGGAACCGCAAAGGTTTTGGTCAGGTGATTCTCAGCGAACCTTGGATGACTGAGTTTGCCGCAATTTATTTTGGCAAGCAGGCTTACGATTGGGAAACGGCCGTTTATAAATCTAAAATTCGCGAGCAGTTTGTCAGCGGTCAGGAGTATCAAAACTGGCATGGTAAAAAAGAGTTAGATTTTGCACCAGCTTTTCAAAAGTTGCAGCACTTATTCAGTACAAATACTTGGCGGAGTTGGCGGACTTTTGGAATGTCTGGGGGGATGATTCCTTGGAATGACGGACATGGTTGGGAAGTTTCCGAAGCTGGTCGAAAAAAGGTGGAGATTGGGGCATTTCTACCGGGTCGCCGGGGAGTTTATTTGAAGCAAATCTCGAATAATCTTCTGAATTATTTGCAGCCGGAAGCTTACACTGTTCATCCAGGGGGCGAGGCAATTATGAAGAATAATAGCTCGACTTTGGCTTGGATTGCTGGTGCTAGCCCGGCTTTTACCGCGAAAGATCGCAATTTGTTTGTAGGCGGAAAACTGGCAAAGCAAGTAGTGTTAATTAACGATACGCGGGCGGCGCAAGAATTTTCGTTTAAGTGGCAGGTTTGGGTAGGGGGAAAAGAAGTAAAAAAAGGCGATAACAAAGGGATAATTGCTCCGGCAGGCACGCTATTTTTCCCAATAGGCGTAAATTTGCCAAATACCATTTCTAGCAAGGCTGACGGCGAAATTCGCTTGACGGCACGGGTGGGCGAGCGATCGCATTCTGATACATTTGCTTTCCGCGTTTTTCCCAAACAATCTAACATCAAAGATTCGGTGACAATTTTCGATCCAGCGGGCAAAACCTGGGCAATGTTAAAACAGTTAGGTTATCAGCTTGTACCGTGGAACGGTTCGCAAGTTTCATCGCTATTAATTATCGGTAGAGAAGCATTTTCTAGCGGGGAAAAAGTGCCGGGAAGTTTAGAAAATTTTGTGCGAAACGGCGGCAAAGCAATTGTGTTTCCTCAGCGGAGGCAATGGCTGGAAAATACGGGTTTCCGGGTTGCTGCCCACGTCAGCCGCCGCGCTTATCCAGTTGACAGCAACCATCCGGCAATTAGCGGTTTAGACAGTGAAGATTTGCGGGATTGGGTGGGGGAAAGCACGCTGGTTGAAGCTTATCCAGATACGATCCAAACTGGCCCTAATTTGAGTCCGGCAAATAAACCTTGGTACGGCTGGCATTGGGGAAATCGCGGCGGTGTCAGTAGCGCTTCTATTGAGAAGCCGCACCGCAGCGGTTGGCGCCCAATTTTGGAATCTGAGTTTGATTTAGCTTATTCGCCGCTGATGGAATTGGATTACGGAAAAGGGCGGCTGATTTTAAACGAGTTGGATTTGGAAGACCATTATTCTGTAGATGCTGGGGCGGCGCAGTTAGTGCAACAAATTGTGAGTTACGGGATGAATTCTCCGGTGGTTGGAAAGCCGGATAAAGTGGTTTTAATAGGGGGAGATGAAGATGCCCAAAAGTTGGATAGTTTGGGGGTAATTTATCAGCGTGCTAGTTCGCTTTCTAATGATGTTGGTTTGGTGATTGTGGGGAGAGAAGCGAATCTGAAAGATGCAGATTTGCGCGGTTATTTGAATGCTGGCGGGAAGGCGTTTTTCCTGCCGCGTCAAGTGCCTGCTGCGGGTTTGGGCGTGGATTTGCAGCAAGCGAAGGATTTCGGCGGTTCGCTGGCGGTTCCGAGTTGGGATGAGGTGAAGGGGGTTAGCGCCTCAGATTTGCGATCGCGCTCTTTTTATGATACTTGGTTGATTAAGTCTGGGGGAGAAGTCGGTGCTGACGGTTTGTTAAGTCGGGTAAAAGTTGGCAAGGGTGTGGCGATTTTCTCTCAGATTGAACCGGACAGTTTGAATGCTGATACTAAGACTTATTTGCGTTTTACTCGCTGGCGGCAAACCAGGGCAAATGCTCAGATTTTGGCTAATTTAGGGGCGAGTTTTAAGGCGGATGGTTCTGTGTTTAATGGTTCGAGTCGGGAGTTTTATCACTGGGATTACAGAACGGATTTTGAGAATGGGGATGATCCTTATCGGTATTATCGATGGTAGGATTTTTTAACCGCAGAGGGCACAGAGGACGCAGAGGAAGAGAAGAGAGAGATGAATAATGCTGATTTTATTATACTGTTAAATATCAAAATCAAAGGTCAAAGTGACGGCGGAAGCGGGGGTCTAGTTTGTCGGTTTTCTTTTGGTTGCAGGTGCCGCAGAGGGTTTGCAAGTTGCTGATGTCGTTGCTGCCGCCGCGCGCTAGGGGGATGATATGATCGATCGTCAGTTGGGTTTCTAGTTTCGTTTGGCCGCAGCTTTGGCACTGGTATTTATTGCGGGTGAAAACGTATTTTCTGACTTCGGGTGGAATGGGAATTCTAGGGGTTTTAGTCATGAATTGTTCTGTTGATTTTCTTGATTGAGAAGTTGGCGGCGCAAATCGTCAAGTGGTGATTCTGGCGGGCTGATTTCTAATTGATTGTTTTCTGGTGTTTCTTCAACGTCTGGTTCGTCGGGGCAAAACTCTATAGTGACATTGAGTTTGAGCTTAATCTTTCCTTTCTTCCAGCCCTGAGCACCCACTCTGAGAATTTCACAATCTATACCTTGACCAAACCATTCTTCGTATGACCAATTTTTTTGCGGATGATTGCAAGGAACATCTATATTTAGGTTTTCTTTTCTTAATAAATCATCAAGTGTTTCTCCTAAATCCCACTCAGACAAAAGTTTATTTACTGTTTTCCTGAGTTTTTCCATTTTTAGCATTGTCATACCGAAAGATACAGCATCATCATTGCCACAGTTGTGGAAATCTAATTTATTTTTCATATTAATCTCTAAGTTTTTTTAACTGTCATCCTAACTATTTTAGAGTAGCATCTCTCTTTTGACAATAGCCCCGGCGAATAGAATTCGCGTCTATACAAACAATGTCCGCCTGCGCGGACTAAGAATGTTTTATTTCAACCAGCGAAGGCGGGTTTTGTCTGTGTAGGCGCGATTTCCAATCGCCGTAATTCCGCCAAAATTGCAATCATTCACCATCCACCGAAACGCTATCATTTTGTCCAATTACAGGCAACAAATGCTCGTGCAACTTCATTGCCTGCAAACAACTATTAATGCCCGAAACTGCCCGATCGTACTCTTTGATCTTTTCTTCATTCTCAGCTTGCCGCCGCAGATTCCCAGCAATCTTTTCCTCCGCCTCCTGTGCCAAAGTTTGCTCCAAATAATCGCGGGCTTGACTGTATTTCTGCAAAATATCATCAGCTTGCTTTTGGGCCAGCGGCAACAAATGCTCTTTCAGGGTTTGGTTGACAGTTTGGCGGAAAGTTTGCCGAATAGTTCTCGATACTTTCGGCTCAAAATCTAGCCGCAATAATTGCCGAATTGCCGGTTGGGCGTCCACCATGTTTTCGCAGTCGAAACCTTGAGAAGTTTGCTGCAATGTTTCCCGGAATTGATAAATGGAAAATGTGCCTTCGTCGTAAAAACGGGGACTTTCTCGCACGTAGCGATCGCACTCAACGCCCGCCGCATTTACCAAAGCATCAGAAACCCGCTTTGATAACTCCTCTAACTGCTGTTCAATTCCCCCATCGTTCCCCAACAACCGATAGAGTAATCGATAGTATTCCGACTTGCGAACGCTATCTTTCAAATACTGAAAATAATTATCAACAAGTGACTTAGTAGCCTCTACTAAAATATCTTCCAACTGATTGGCTAAATAGTAAAGTGCCTCAACTAAAACAGCAATTAAAGGTGCTGTCGCATTGCGGGGATGATTCCGCAAAGTGCGTCCGTAAGCCGCCTCAACAGAAAATCCATCTAACAATTCATCCAAGCGCCGGCTCATCCGAGATTGCAGTTGCCGAAAGTCTGTATCGAAAATATCGCATTTATTCATAATCATTTCATTGACTTCTTCGGCGATATGTTCCCGAAAATCCTGTCCGACTTGCTGCAATTCTTGATTTAGCCGCAAAAGTTCTTGTGCTTTCATTGCTTCAATTTCGCGGGGCTGGCTGTCCAAATTCCGCTGAATTGTTTGGTAATGTTTCCGCAGTTGAATGCACAAGTCTTCTAAGTCGTCAGCTAAATTTTTGAACAGTTGCGGGCGTTTTTCTTCTGTGAGGTAACGGGTGATGGCTGTGCGAAAATCTTCGATACCGCTATCTTGAATTAATTGAGCAATTAATGGTTGTCCTTGTTCTGCAAGAATCCGCACGTAGTTTTCATTGGGTGTTTCGTAACTGTTAACTGAAATGCGAAATTTGCTTGGAGATAACTTGCCGGAATTCGCACAGTAGCGATTAAATTCACTAACAAATTGCGGAGTTTCTTCACTATTACCGAGCAATTCAGAATCTAATTTATCATCTCCAGAAACTCGCCCTTGACTGCTGGCAAAGATTGTATTTAAACCAAAGCGATCGCGCCCTGTTGTCCCTCGAATCAAACTCCCGTAAAATCCCAACAATCCGCTAGTTTTGTAAACTCTCGCAGTATCGCGAAAGTCGGAATTAATCAGATTTTCTAAGCGCTGTCGCAGTTGCGTGTTGTACCAAGTTTCGTCGATGCGGTTGAAAATGTAAAACAGCCGATCGCGAATTCCCGGATTTCCCCGTGTCTTTTCCATCAACTCGGTTTCTTCCGTCGTCATTTCCCCAGACGAAGCCGCTTTCAAAACGCAGACAACCGCCGAAGTATCGGGGCTTTCAATCTTATCATAAGTCAATTCTGCATCCCGCTGCACCGGCGCATCAATTCCCGGCGTATCGATAATAATATTGCCATCTTGCAGCAGCGGATGATAACAGTAATATTCCACTCGCTTGAGTACAGCACTGTTACTACCGCGACGCGCATAACTAGCCGCTTCCTTGAGATTGGAAAAGTTAAACTGTTCCATAGAGTAGGTAGCGTTTTCGAGAGTTTGGATGCGATCGCGATTAGCCTCAAAACCTTCTAACAGCAGCATCAAAGCCTTAGCTTTTTTGGCTACCTCGGATTTATTTTCGCCGCCTTCCCTCTCAATAATTATGTTACATCCCTGAGACAACAGCGACACTACATCTGTTTGATTAATATTAATTTCAGTAGCTAAACCTAGCTGATGGCAAAGCACAGAAGCTTGCTGGCTAATCTCAAACTCGCTCAAAAAAGTTAGAACAACGCGCTCTTTTTCCGGCTCAGCAAAGGCGATATAACATTCCGTACCTGTCGCGTGTCCTTCTGCACTGTAGAGCAATTCCCGCTCCAGCAAAGCATTAATTAGCATTGATTTTCCCGCACTGAAAGCGCCCGCAAACACAATTTCAAACTCAGGAGAAATTGCCTTTTTCAGAGAAGCTTGTACCGCCGTAATATCTTGTTGTCGCAAAGACGATTCCTGACGCAGCAGTTGCAGTAAAGAGTCTACTTGCTCTTGCAGATTGTTGCATTGAGGGGCCATTTGAGTCATCGCTGCAGACTGCTCCTGATTGTGGGAAAATTACCTTAGTTTTAATTCTCTGCTAGTTCAGGAATAATCACAACAGTAATTTTACTTATGCGATTCAGGATTGCTGAAAGTGCGATCCTCTTCGAGGGCTGCGCTAACGGCTATTCTGGCGACAAATCCTATCGTTTACGGTTGTTTCGGAATTATTAAACCGCAGAGGCCGCAGAGGGCGCTGAGTTAGAGAAGAGAGAGAGGAATAAGAGGAATAATTGGTATGCCCACGGATTTGATATCATCTATTTACAGCCAAGTGGCTAAATGTGATATGTCAGTAAAATTTAGCCAAGCATCTCCTAATTTTTCGTACACAATTAGTAGTAAGGCGCGCATTATTGCGCCCCTAGAAAATTAAACTGGCGCCTTGCTTACTCTACATTAAACCGATAAATCCTGACGCGGTTTAAAAGACTCAACCTGCCGCAACTTTTCGTATAATTCCCGTTCCTCCTCACTAATTTCTTTGGGAATTAACACCTGAATTTCTACTAATTGATCGCCCCGATCACCATTTCCTGTCGGATAGCCCTTGTTAGCCAGCCGCAACCGCTTTCCAGACGTTACTCCCGGTGGCAATTTCATCTTTACCAAGCCGTCCAGCGTCGGTACTTCAATATCTCCGCCTAACACCGCTTCGCTGGGAGTCAGTGGCAATTCGCAGCAAACATCCGACATTTCCAATCGAAAAAATGGATGGGGAGAAACCGTGATTTTTAAATATAAATCTCCGCCGCCAATACCTTGATTTCGCAAGCGAATCCGCTGGCCTGATACCATAGCAGGAGGCAGATTTACCTCGATCGCTCGCCCGTCTTCCAAACGAATTCGCTCAGTACCGCCCGAATAAGCCCTTTCCAAAGGCAGAGTTAGCCTGGCTTCAATGTCTCTTCTTGGTTCGCGATCGACTGTTTCTCTAATTTCCCGTCGCATTTCGCGATCGGCTATATCCCTTCTGATTTCTCGATCGACTATCTCCCGTCGCATTTCTCGATCGACTGTTTCTCGTCGCATTTCGCGATCTTCTGTTTCTCGTCGCATTTCGCGATCGTCCACATCCCTTCTAGGTGGGCGAGAATTAGCAACATAACTCGTTTTCTTAGAAGCCGTACTCCACGGTTCAGAGGAGGCTACTCCCGGTGCATCATTCGCTGTCGCCATCCTCACTTCCCGGCGCCTTCCGAGCACTTGGTCGAGAAATTTATTAAAATCCGAGTAATCACTAAAATCGACATCTTCGGCCGGTTTTTTCCGGGTAGTTTTACTGTTTCCCCAAGTTTTGAAATTGGGAAGTCGCACCCCTTGCTTACCTTGAAATCCCTTTTGTTTCCAAAATTTACTAAACTGATCGTATTGAGCGCGCTTGTCTAGATCGGAAAGAATATCATAAGCTTCATTAATATCCTTAAACCTATCTTCAGCAGATTTATCACCTGGATTTACGTCAGGGTGCAACTGTCTGGCTAGCCGTCGATAAGCTTTTTTTATCTCATCAGCCGTGGCATCTTTGGGCACTCCCAAAATTAGATAGTAATTGCGAAAATTCTGCATAGTTAGTCATTAGTCATTAGTTATTAGTCATTAGTTATTAATTATTAGTCATTAGTCATTAGTCATGCTGCTTCCCTGCTTCAAACTAGGGACTAATGACTAGGGACTAATGACTAACCACTAATTACAACCAATCGTCGTCATCATCCCAATCGTCGCTTTGATTTTGATAAGGGCGAGTGGGGCGATTAGCACTGCTTCTACGATCGCCCATACGATCGCCCATGCGATCGCCGGTGCGATCGTAGGGTCGATCGTAGGGTCGATCGGGAATTGGATCGACAGTCGATCGCCTGTACGGCTTAGGATTGGTATAATAGCTGCTGTCATCGCTGCGCCGCTTGGTACTGTCGCCCGTAAAAGTCCGCTTCACAGACTCAAAGAAATCGTCATCATCGTCATCCATCGCAAACGCGGAAACTTCCCGGCTCAAATCGTAAAGAGCATCCTGCAAATCCGAACCAACTTGGTCAACTCCCCGCTCATCATTGCGTTCCAAACTGTCTCGCAATTCACGAATTAAAGTTTCAATTCGCTGGCGGGTTCTTTGAGCAAACTGCATTCCGCGATCGAGCGCAACTTCCCGCAACTGCCGCTCGGCTTGATAAGCTAAAGCTTCAGCGCGATTGCGTTTTTCCACCTTTTCCCGCTGCAACTTATCGGCTTGAGCAAATTGTTCCGCATCGCGAATCATTTGATTCACTTCCTGCTGAGTCAGCGTCGAAGCACCTTGCACAGTAATGCTTTGTTCCCTGCCGGTTGTTTTGTCCAAAGCAGTCACCAACAGCATCCCGTTAGCATCAATATCAAAAGCTACTTGCACCTGCGGAATCCCTCGCGGTGCCGGCGGAATTCCAGTTAGTTTAAACCGTCCCAAAGACTTATTATCTCTGCCTAATTCCCGTTCCCCTTGGATCACGTGAATTTCTACCACAGTTTGGTTGTTTTCAGCAGTCGAAAAAATGTCCGATCGCCTGACGGGAATAGTAGTATTCCTCGGAATCAGTTTTTTCATCACCCCGCCGATAGTTTCCAAACCCAGCGACAGCGGCGTCACATCCAACAGCAGCACATCGCGGACATCCCCACCCAAAATACCCGCTTGAATTGCCGCACCCACCGCCACAACTTCATCGGGATTCACATTTTGATTTGGTTCTCGATCTATCAAACTGCGAACCACTTCCTGCACCAAAGGAATGCGAGTCGAACCGCCGACTAGCACAACTTCATCAATGCGAGAAGGACTCAAATTTGCATCCGCCAAAGCTTGTTTGACTGGTCGCCGCAGCCGCTGCACCAAATCTGTGCACAACCCCTCAAATTGACCGCGAGTCAGCCGCGTTTCCAGATGCAAAGGCCCATCTTCATTCGCATCGATAAACGGCAAATTAATCTCCGTGACACCGACTCCCGACAGTTCAATCTTGGCTTTTTCTGCCGCTTCGATCAAGCGCTGCAAAGCTTGGCGGTTGCGACGCAAATCAATTCCTTCTTTTTCTAAGAATTGATCTGCCAACCAGTCAACTATTTTGGAGTCAAAATCATTGCCACCTAATTGAGTGTCGCCGCTAGTTGCTTTAACTTCAAATACTCCGTCTCCCACGTCTAAAATCGACACATCAAAAGTACCGCCGCCCAAATCAAACACTAAAATAGTTTGACTTTCTCGCCTCTCCAAACCGTAAGCCAAAGAAGCCGCTGTCGGCTCATTTAAAATCCGTTTGACCTCAAGTCCGGCAATTCGTCCCGCATCGCGCGTCGCCTGTCGCTGCGAGTCGTTGAAATAAGCGGGAACAGTAATTACAGCCCCCGTTACCTCTTGTCCGAGATAGCGACTGGCTTCATCGGCCAGTTTCCGCAAAACCATCGCCGAAATTTCCTCTGGGGCAAAATCTTTTTTCAGGCGGGGACACTTGATTTTAATGTTCCCGTTTTCGTCCCGGCGAGTTGTGTAAGGGACGCGCTTTGATTCTGGAGTCAGTTCGGTATATTTGCGTCCGATGTACCGTTTAACGGCGTAAAAGGTGTTTTGCGGGTTGAGAACAGTCTGGCGTCTGGCCATCTGTCCCACCAGGCGTTCTCCTTCCTTTGTGAAAGCGACTACCGAGGGAGTTGTCCGCATCCCTTCTGCATTGGCAATCACAACCGGTTTGCCGCCTTCCATGACGGCTACTACTGAGTTTGTTGTTCCGAGGTCAATGCCAACTACTTTACCCATGCGTCAGTTTTCTCCTGTGGCGTTGTGTGTAGCCTTTTCAATATAAGCGTTAAGTATGATTGCATTTATTGTACCGCGTCGAGAAGCGGGGGCTGCAGGGGGATTGCCTCACTTGGGGCCCTGGCTGGGGTTGGCTGGGTACGATCGCTCCGCTGTTGGATCTGCGATCGCCTTTAGGAGTAAGAGTGTCAACTTGGGCAAGCCGTGTATGTCCATGTTTAGAGAGCAAAAAAAGTTGAGAATTGATTAACTACTGCCTTTTGCTAAACTAAAAGCAGCTAGCAGGATTGTTGAGCGAACAGGAACATAAAAATATGACTGTCAACTCTGTTCAAAATTCCGAAGCCTGTCAAGAACACTCGATCGTTGACGTGCAGCATACCAACTGCTGCATTGTCGGAGGTGGGCCTGCGGGTGCTGTTTTAGCATTACTTTTAGCGCGGCAAAACATTCCCGTCATGCTGCTAGAAGTACACAAAGATTTCGATCGAGAATTTCGCGGCGATACGCTGCATCCCTCAGTAATGGAAATTATGGAGCAATTGGGTTTAGCAGAAAAATTGCTGGAATTGCCCCATACAAAAATGCACAAACTCACCATCCAAGCTGCTGGAAATACCGCCACACTCGTAGATTTGACCAGTCTCAAAACCAAGTATCCTTACATCACTATCCTTCCCCAAGTCAAGTTTCTCGAATTCATCACTGCCGAAGCGCAGCGCTACCCCAGTTTCCAGCTAGTAATGGGAGCTAATGTCCAAGAAACGATCGTAGAAAATGGGGTTGTGTGCGGAATTCGATACCGGGGACGCGGGGGATGGCATGAAGTGCGATCGACCCTCACTGTCGGTGCAGACGGTCGCTTTTCCCGCCTCCGCCAATTAGGAGGTTTTGAACCGATTAAAACTTCCCCGCCGATGGATGTCCTGTGGTTTCGTTTGCCGCGCAGCCCGCATGATGTCAAAGATTCCGGCGTGGGAGGTCGAGCTGTTGGAGGTCATTTATTAGTCACGATCGACCGATTGGATTATTGGCAACTCGGTTACATTATTCTGAAAGGCAGCTATCAGAAATTGCGCGAATCAGGAATAGAAGCTTTGCAAAAATCTGTTGCTGAATTAGCACCAGAATTTGCCGATAGGGTCGAGCAACTGAAAGATTGGTCGCAAATTTCTTTTCTGTCGGTAGAATCGAGTCGCCTTCCCCGCTGGTATCGTCCCGGTTTGCTCTTAATTGGGGATGCCGCTCACGTCATGTCGCCCGTAGGCGGTGTGGGAATTAACTATGCTATTCAAGATGCTGTCGTCGCGGCTAATGTACTCAGCG
>NZ_JAUBQU010000145.1:0-13016 GCF_036701435.1 Microcoleus sp. Pol12A5 | reverse complement strand
TTCTTGCACCCTTCCACCTTTTTAGGATAACACAACTCATACAGTGTTTACTTTTGCAACTGCTTCAGCAAACCCTATATATAGATTGCCTTACAGATTTTTTTTTGCTCACTTTTTCAGTGCCATTGAATTAGGGGCATCGGCCCAGAAACAAAAATCAATCTCTGCTGGCAAACAGTCTATAGCTGTATTCTCAAATTCCAAGGCTTTGCGATTGCTTCGGGACCCTCACTCACAATGAAATTAATCAAAAAAAAATGGCGTTTGTCAAGTACAAACGCCATTTTATAGAATTACAAACGTGGCGTCTTATCTTGTTTAAACGACGCTAACAATTCGCGAATTTGGTCGGCCGCAATCTCGCGCCCGCCCAAACCAAAAGCTAGAGCAATGCCAACTGCGATCGCCCCGAGCAGCAGCCCGAAAGCCAAATTGACAATATCGCTGCCAATGCCCATCTGTTGCAGCGCCAAGGCCGAAACAAAGGCAATAATCGCAATCCGAGCCGCTTGGCCCAAAAGACGCGCTTGGCGAGTTCCAGAACTAGCAATCAAACTAAACGCCAGATTCGCCAAATACAAGCCGATCGCAAATACCACCAAACCAGCCAGCACCCGACCTGCAACTAGGACAATACCGCTAACAATCGCCGTCAGCGCTGGAATCTGCAGCACGTCGGTAGCCGCCACCACAGCAAACAGCATGATGCCCACCTGCACCACAATGCCGACAAGCTCAGAAGGCGTGCGGGCTGGAAGTTCGGGTTCCTGAAGAATCGTTGCGTCGGGATCGATCGAACTTGGCGGTAGCCTCAGCGACTGTTTCGGTGCCTGCACTCCCAACCAAGAAAAGACATTGTTAAAGCCAATTCCGGTCAGGATATTAGTAACCAAATCGCCTACCCAGCGCCCCAAAATGTAAGCAAGCGCCAGAATCAGCGCCGCGGTGAATATTTTGGGAACCGCGCCCAAAATGTCGTTGAGCATTGCGACTGCCGGCTGCGAAATCGCCTGAATGTCTAAAGCGTTCAAAGCTGCGATCGCTGTTGGAATCAAAATTAAAACATAGACGATGGTCCCGACAATCCACGACAGCGATTGTCCGCCCGAAGTCCGCGAAATTCCAAACCGAGCGCCCAAACTGTCGGCCCCAGCAGCAGCCAACAGATTTGTGACAATCCGTCGCACCACCATAGCCAGCAGCCAGCCGACAAACCCAATCAGCACAGCTTCCAGAATTTTGGGAATAGCCGCCAGAATTTGGTTGAGTAAATTATTAACCGGCAGCAGAGCCTGCTGCATTTCCAGCGAGTCGAGAATCAGCGGCAAAAACAGCAGAAAAATGAACCAGTACAGCGCATTCGCCACAGTATCGCTCAGCAGCAAAGGGCGCTCAGTGGGCGCAGCGCCCACTTCCTGATTCAAGCGCTCGTCCACGCTAAAAGCCCGCATCGCCCGCGATACGGCCATTTTGGCGACTGTTGCCAACACCCAAGCAATCCCCAACCAAATTAGCGCGCCGGCTAACTTCGGCAAGAAACCGGTAATTTGATTGAGAAAAGTATTGAGGGGTTGCGAGACAGCCGTTAGATTCAGGCGGTTGAAAAAGGCAATTAGGAAAAAGACAAAAATGATCCAGAACACCGCTGCGGAAATCCATTTTTCCACTTGCGGGGTTCCAGTTCCTTCTGGGCGGCCTGTAATCCAAGCAGCCAGCCGATTGTCCAGCGTAGTCTTCTTGAGCAATCCCCCCACTACAGATGAGACGAGGGCTGATACTATCAAGCCAATGAGCAGGATACCGACGGCCCAGAGGAGGTTTTCAATGTTTGAGCCCTGAAGGAAATTGTTAATTCCACGTTCTGCATCTGTCAGCGGATTCCCGGGCTGGGCCTGGGACAAAATGCGATCGGACAACGCCGCTATGGGACCCGATATGGGTTGAGTTATTTCTTGCCAAGTTTCATTCATTTTTTTCTCAGGTTAACGTCAGATTTGACAAGGAGAAGACGAAACTTTAATAATAGTTCCAAAAAATCTAGACATCGCCTAAATTTAATGTTTGTACACTTTTAATCGTACTGGGTTAACTACAAAACCCTCTATCGAATTTTGGATCGGCCCATCTCCGAATGATTTTGGGCCAATATTCCAAGAACCTTTCACATCGGCATTTATGAATCCTCCTGTTTTGGTTCTGAACAATCATCTTTTTACCCTACTGCCAATGTAGTCGGAATGTTGTTAAATTGGTTCCAAATCCAAACCTGAACATTTGGATGTGTAACTCTCCTCAACTCACCAAACTTGAGTTTCCGCAAGTTGTCCTTTGTACTGCAATATTTTCCGAAATCGGCGCTGGGGAATACAGGCAAAATTTTGATTCTTAATCAAACCAGTATTAATCCCCTCTTTAAAATCCTGGTTCCCGCCTATAACCAGCAAGCCCATTTGATGATTGACGAGTTCTTTAATAATTGCGGAACGCGTCGTGTGTAAGTAATAATCCACTTTACAGTTAAGCTTGTGCCAGCATTTGGCAAGTTTTTTACTGTTTTTTTGCGCTGTGGGCAGCAATGATTTCAATGCCGCTGAAACTTGATTGCAGTATTGATTGGTTGACTTAACAGCCCGTCCGTCGTAGATTGTGGGTACTAATCCAAGAACATTGTAGGTTAATGTTGCCAGATTGTTTAATCCTAAATCTAAGGCAGCTACTCTCTGATTAACTTGTAAAGGCTGTTCTAACTTCTCATAGAGCACCTGGACCCCATAACAACATACTTTGGGAACAATCCGGATTTCCAGAATGAAGATGACTTTTGAGCGCAACCAAATATTAGTACCAGAGGGGCGAACATAGCCTTTTTTTAAGGCTCTTTTGCTGACAGCTTGACAATTAAATACAACTACATAGCGCCCGTCCTCTCTTTTTCGCTCTCTTGAACCTTGATAATGAGGGATTTTCGGTGCTGATTGAAATTCAGTTGGGTCTTTCTGATAGTTTCGCACCCACAGATAATAGCTAGTCCATGCTTTGAGGACTAAGCCGAGCGTGGTTTGTGCTACTTTTGCGGGCAGTGCTTTGTAATCAAGACTTGTTTTAAGCGCGCGATCAACAGCCAGAGCATTTGTTTCTTGTCTGGCGAAAAAGTTTTGACTGTAGATGTAGTTAGCGCTATTGTAAAGATTCTTGCACAGCCAAGAGAGTCGATCGGCTTTTCGATAAAACCTATGATTTGGTTTAATGACGTGCCTTTCGACTAGCTGCATAGTTGGTATATATAGTTTAATTCAAGATGATACACTGTATTTATGAGTGTGTCAATCTTTTAATTTCTGGAAAAATTGACGGTACAAGTAAATAAATGACTATCAAGTAAGCAAAGTTTTGTAATACCCTTCTTGTTGCAGGTTCTCATGTCAATTCGTCAAGTTTTCGAGCAATCCATTGAAATTCGCGCTGCTGCTACTCTGGTGGAGCAGTGTATAGTCGATCGCACTTTAATGCACAAGTGGCTCAATCCCCTGCTGCGCTGCGATCCCCAGGGCGAATGGGATACTGCTGTAGGAAGTCGTAGCTTATTTATCATAAAAATTCCAGTTTTGCAACCCACTTTGGAGAGTGTTGTGTTGGAGCGACAACCCGGTTTAATTGTGTGGGGGTTTGACGGATTTTTCAAAGGATGCGATCGGTGGGAATGCCAGCCGCAAATCCAAGGAACTCTCTTGATTAACCGCTTTGAATTTCAAATTCCCAATCGTTTAATTAGATTTGGTTTCAATCGCTTTGCGGCCCCTTGGACAGAAAAAGATATGAAAGACCAACTCCGCCGCCTTAAGCGGGTAGCCGAGCAATTATCTCAAAAAATGGGTAATGTATAATGAGTAAGGGGTAATGGGGAACTTTTACCCTAGCGTAGCCGAAGTATGGGTAATTTGTAATAGCTGAAAACCAATAGCTAATAGGAAAAAAAGCACCAACTTCCCAATTCCCAATTCCCCATTCCCTCAACTTGAGTTATTTACTTCGCACTTCCCGATGGATTGGGCTGACAAATCATTTCTCTCGCCGAATTAACGGCTTGGTTAGCCGTATTTTGTAAAGCCGGGGAATTCTGATACAAAGCTTGCAAATCTTGCACATCTTTAATCACTCGCTCGTAGATCACTATCGCTTGATTGCCGTCAACTTCTAAGGCAGCAGGGCTGTAGTTTTGCATCACTTCAATCAGCGATATTTTGCCATCTTTAGATGCTGCGACTAAAGCATCGCGGAGTGCCGGCGCGCTTTGCAGCCGAGTTGCCGGTGCATAAGCAACCTCCCCCAATTGTTTGAAAACAATTTCCCCAAAATAAGTGCTTGCCAGCCGCGCTACTAATTGAGAATCTAAAGGCACTTCTCGCGTTAATATTTCGCGCACCGACTCGGGAGTTTGTTTCGCAAGACTCAGAACGCTTTGCAGTTGAGATGATGCTTGACCGGTTTGTGCAAAGCTTTGCAAGTCGCTCATCGGTAATGTCACGTCAACAGCACCGTATTTTACGGTAACATTATCTAATGCAAAGGCTTTGCTACTGCTTAGGAATACTGCACTTGTTCCCAGCAAAAGCGCCAAACCTAAAGATAAAGACTTTGACATTCTTTTTGTTAAATGGGCTGACAGCGGTTGAATTCCGTTGAGATAACCTTGTTGAAACTGAAAGTTCATGAGTTTTTGCCTCTTTACGTCAAAATACTTTTTAGATAGCTCGTCTGTGCGGGTATCAGTGCGGGTATCAGTCGGGAAAGTCGCATCGGAATTTCCGTAAATGACCTATGATTCTACAGTCAAGTCAAACAAATTCAACCTATCCAAAGATAGGTGTTAATTGGGAATTAATATGTTATAATTAACGTTTTGACAATTTTAGATACCTTTGCAAAAATGATAAAAGCGAAATTTGGTCGTCGGGCAGCAGTTTATTGAGTGTCACTTTGATGTCTTATAGTGTGCTGTGCGACATATAGCGAATTTAAGTTCAAAGATCTAGATCGAGCCGATCGAGCAATTGGCGAATTATAGCAGCATCCTCAGCATTCGGAGCATTTTTCAGGTATAGTTCCAAATCGTGGCGCGCTTCGGCCAAGCGTCCCAGTTGATAATATAGAATTCCGCGATCGCGTCGTTCACCCAGCGCATCGGGAAACAGCAGCAAAATCCGTTCGATCGCCAAGAGTACCCTCACAGCATCTCGCCGCTGCAAGTAAATCGCCTTCAGATTTCCCAGCATTCGCCCCAAAAAATGTCGGCGACTTACCGGGGCGAGAAAAGCCGGCTGCAACTTCATAGGTTGGCCGTAAATTTGAGAAAGTCTCCCTTGACAATCTTCAGAAAATAATATCTCGCCGCCATTAAACGCATCAACAAAAATACCAGCATCTTCAAAATCCGGTCTAATTAAAAAATGTCCCGGCATCCCAATTCCCACCATCGGAAAATCAATGCGCTTAGCAACCTCCAAATACACCAAAGATAAAGAGATCGGGATGCCAGTACGGCGATCGATCACTTCATTCAAAAAGCTATTGCGGGGGTCGTAATAATCCGCATCATTGCCCGCAAACTGCAACTCCCCGTATAAATAGCCGTTAATAGTTTGAATAATCCGCAGCGGATAATTCTGTGCCGGCAGGCGTGAGCGCACTTCATCTGCGATCGTGTCGAGAGCGTTGAGATACTCCTCGGGCTCTAAATTCGGGTATTCTTCCAAAGCCATGTAAAGGGCAGCTTTCGCCAGGTCGATCGAGCCATCCGGCTGATTTATTTCTTGATAAAAGAGTTGTCGCGCGATCGAAAAATCCATATTTAGTATTGATTTATGTTTAATTGACATTTTATACCCATATTATGAACAGGCAAGATGCCTGTTCCACAACAAAAATTATTCGGCTAAACAGACCTTTTTCCTAATATGATTAACCTTTTTTATTGTAATACACGCATTTTTCCTTGTGAAACAGGCAAGATGCCTGTTGCAGCTTTTGGTAGTATCACTAACCTTTTTATGGTGGTACAGGCCTTTTTTCTTGTGGAACAGGCAAGATGCCTGTTGCCCAAAATATCTTAAAAACAGTGCATTATTTTAATTTAGATATATTCTAAGTTTTTTCATATAAATCAGCCATTATTTTTAATAAAGCTTCACGATATATTTTTTTGCATCGAGATTGAGGTGAACCCCCTCGGATATCAAATCAACTTTCAAATCCCGTGACTTTTACCAATCACCCAACTGCGGCGAAAAATTCGAGCCAAAGTCGATTCTTCCAAAGCAAAATAGATAGGCCGGCCGTGAGGACAAGTGCGCGGATTGCGAGTTTGCTGCCATTCATCCAACAAATTTTGCATTTGGGCAAGACTCAAAGGAGTACCGTTTCGCATAGCGCTACGGCAAGCAGTCGCAACTTGAGCCGCTTGTAAATCTGCGACTTTACTGAGTTCAAAAAGCGCATCCGCACAGTCATCTCGATCGGCTAACAATTCAGGAACTTCGCGGGCTGCCCATAGCTGTTCCCCAAATGTTTCTACTTCCAAGCCTAAGCGAGATAAATTCTCAATTTGTAGCGCCGATAATTGACTGAGAATAACGGGTTTTTCTAGACATTTTAGCTGCCAAGCCGCGCACAATTGCTCGTACAAAACGCGCTCGTGAGCGATGTGCTGTTCTATCAACCACATTCCGCTCGGATGTTCCGCAACAATGTAAGTATTGTGAATTTGAGCGATCGCTCTCAATTCCATCAATCCTATTTTATCAGCTTTTTCCTGTTCGCCACCTGCATCATTCTGCCTAGCCGAAATCCCGACACTGTAAGCACTTTTGTGTTCCGATGCCTTCAGCAATTTTCCCACTCGATCGGGAATTGGGGCAGGCGGCAAAACTTCATCGTTCAAATGCAAAGCACGAGCAATTGCTGCGCTAACTTGGGCTTGCCAAAAACTCGGCTCGTGCAGATAAATTTCCACCTTAGCCGGGTGGCGGTTCCAGTCGATTTCCGAAGGGGAGATTTGCAGGTGGACAAAACATACGGGATAGCGGTCGCGCGGACAAGTGCGGGCAAAGGCGCTGAGAATAGTTTGCTCTAATTCGGGCGATCGCACAACTCGCCGATTTACCCCAACTTTCACCCAATCCGGCCGCCTGCGGTGACAGCGATCGGGCAAACCAATTACTAACTCCAAACGCTGGGAATTCGACATTTGGAATTGGGAACTGGCAACTGGCAATTGGTAATTAGACTTAACTGTAGCGCCAACAAGTTGAGTTTCTATCAATAAATTTGCTGCTTTCTGATTTTGAGGACTAGCAGGCAAATCTAACTTTAAATACTGCAAATCGCTCGCTCGCACACCGCGCACGAATTGAGGTAAAAGTTGTTCCGCTGTGCTACCAGGAGTTACGTGCAAACAAGGCGTGTTTCCTTGACGCAACTGCCAATTAACGTGCGGGTGACAAATAGCAATTTGCTGAAGAGTTAATTGGATCGATCGCATTTGCTGTGCCGGCGACAAAAAACTGCGGCGCACAGGCCAATTGCCAAACAAATTATCAACAGTCACCACCGTACCCGGAGCTATCGCCGCTGTTTCCACCTCCACAGCAACGCCTGCATTGTTGTAAATCACCCGCCATCCCGATCGAGCATTTTCAACTCCCCCCTTGTTAAAGGAAGATTTGGCGGGGGTTTGCGCCGACTCTCGATTTTCCGAAAAATCCCCCAATCCCAAATCATTCGATCGGCTCAAAACCTCCAAACAGCCCAACTGAGCTAAACTGTGCAAAGCTTCCCCACGAAATCCCAAAGTATCAATTTTGTAAAGGTCTGCTTCAGTGGTAATTTTGCTCGTACTGTGAGGCGAAGCCGCCTGTCGCAAATTTTCCAGATCCATTCCCGTACCATTATCTGCAACTTGCACCCGCCACTGTTCAGGCCAGACAGAAACAACGATGCGAGTTGCACCAGCATCCAGAGAATTTTCAACTAATTCTCTTACCGCTGCGGCGATCGAGTCAATGACTTCACCGGCTGCAATTAAATTGATAACTTCTGTGGGTAAGGTTTGAATAGTAACTGGCATCAAATTTTTAGCAGTTCGTTCATTCAATTATACTTCATTCTGTAACTACTTGCACAGTATTAGGATTTACGATCTTAAACCCGGTTTATCAGGTAGTAAAATATTGTTTTGTAATAAAATATCTACTCATCAACCAAGTCTCTGAGAGTTACTGAAAAAGTCCTAAATATAATCTTCGTAACGACTTAAATTTGATCTGCTAAAGCCATAATTTTAGGCAGGCGGATGTAAAAAGTTGTGCCTTTACCGTCCTCTGAGTCATAAGTAATTTTTCCTTTGTGAGCCTCAACGATAGACTTAACAATCGCCGTTCCCAAGCCAGTACCAGTCCGCTTGCCATAAGTCACAAACGGTTCAAATAACTTTTCCTTAATTGTCGGCGGAATGCCCGGGCCGTTATCATAAATGCTAATTTCTGCCCACTCCTGACTTTGTGTCACCGCAATCTCTATCCGACCCCCTCTGCCGCCAAAAGCCTCAACAGCATTCCCAACTAAATTTTGTAAAACACGCAAAATCTTATTTTCATCCGCTTCCACTATGACTTCTGTCACCCGTACTGCTAAATCTACTTTTGCTGCTTCACAATAAACTCTGTTCAACTTTTCAAACTGTTGCAACGTCTGAATTAGATTAATGGGTTTTTTATGTAATACAGAATTACCGCGCGAAAACTCTAATACTTCTTCAGCCATCCCCAACATTCGCTGAACCTGCAATTGAATAAGTTCGCACCACTCCTGAGTGTCCTCATCTTCGTGTATTTCTTTGAGCATTTCAATGGAGAGTTTAATTCCGGTAAAAGGACTTTTGAAATCGTGAATAATTGTACTCACCATTTCTCCAACCAATACCATTTTTTGTTTGTGTACCAACTGGCTAACATATTGATCTGTGGTATCCCGCAAATTTTTAGTAATGAAACTAAACATTTGCAGTACCGAACTGCCTTTAGCAAACTGGAGAGTTGTTATGAGTTCTTTACGGCCTATTTTCGCCAAAGTCGAGCCTGCAACTGCCACAGCTCTAGCACTGCGTGGCTCTCCGTCTAAAACTCCGAGTTCGCCAAAATAATCGTCTGGCTTAGCCACAGCAACAGTTTGATATTTATGGTTGTCAATCCGCTTGCTAAACTCGACTTTACCTTCTAAAACTAGATAGAAAAAATCCGCTGTTTCTCCTTCTTCAAAAACCAGCGTTTCCTCATCAAAACTCTCCAAAACAGCTATTTGGCAGAGGTGAGCAGCTTGCTCTGGTTCAAAATAAGACATAAATCGATGAAATGCCAGATCCATGTTAAGATACCTGAAACTTAATTGAAACAGTTTCTTTCTTCTATTTTCGCCGATCGGGATCGGTACGTTAATCAAATACAATATTGGTTTAATCTGCCTCTATTTTCTGACCTCCCAGGCTTGGAAGCAAGGATCGGCGTCGGGATGCAGAGCCAGACTAGCATAGCAGCAGCAGTAATCTCACCGCAATTCTCAGTTAATTGACTAAAATACATAAATATTGTACTATTTTTGAGATTTAAATTAGATCTGCGGGTGGGTTCTCCTGCCACCTCAGAAGATTTTAACTGTAGAGATATCGTGTAATTTAAAAGCCGCTCGACCGAGTTTACAAAAATTAACGATCGCCCGATAGAACGATCGCAGCATTCTGCCCGCCAAAGCCAAAACTTAAACAAACCGCATTTCTGACAATAGCCGATCGCGCACAGCGAACAAAATCTAATTCAAACCCCGGTTTTGTCATTCCCGCGCAAGGCGGCAACATCTGATATTTAATACTCATCAAACAAAAAGCCACGCCCAAAGCTCCCGAAGCTCCCAAAGTATGACCAGTAGCCCCCTTAGTCGAACTAACAGCAACTCCTCGGTTAAATAACTTCTCAATTAACAGTGCTTCGTGTCGGTCATTTAAATCAGTTGCAGTACCGTGAGCATGAATAAAATCTATATCAACCGCCGCTAAATTGCTCCGTTTCAAACATTGATTTACCGCCGCGATCGCACTTTCCCCCCCTTGATCCGGTGCATTTGCATAGCAAGCATCATTTGTCAAGCCAAAACCAGAAATTCGACCGTAGATTTTAGCACCACGACGCCTTGCCAATTGGGCGGATTCTAATACAAATAAAACCCCTCCTTCACCGAGCACAAAGCCTTCCCGATTTTCATCAAAGGGATAGCACCCTTTGTTTGCCAAAGCACCCATCCGGCTAAATCCAGCCAGAGTCAGCGGTGTGATAGGCGCTTCGACAGCACCTGCGATCGCCCGCTGACACTCACCGGTGCGAATTAAATCAACAGCGCGGGCGATCGACCAAATACCCGTCGCACAAGCAGCCATCGGTGCCAATACCGGCCCCGTCGAACCAATTGCCCTCGCCGCTGCGATCGCCCCCATGTGAGGCAAAAAATTCACAAATTGAGAATTGGGAATCGGTAATTGGGAATCGGTAATTGGGCATTCCCTTGTTTCTTGCGACTTCCCTCTTCCTAATTCCCTCAGACTTCTTCCAACTTCCGTCTTTCTTCCATCCATTACATCCGTTACACAATCCGTTGCCGAACTTCTTGCGCTTGCCAACAGTTCCAAACTTGCCTGGAAGCCGCGGCTAGAACCGATTGCAATTCCGCAATCAGGCAAAGGCAAAGTCAAATTAGCATCTTGCACAGCATCTATTAAAACCTGCCGAGTTAAAGTTATTAAATCGACAGGTTTTGTTCCTATTAAAGCCAAAGGTCGCCGTTCAAGTTCTATAAAAGGTTGATGTTGCCGAATTCCTGATTCCCCAGACAACAATCTTTTCCAGCTACCATCCAGAGTGCCTAAAGCAGAAACCAGGCCTATTCCCGTAACAACAACATCCACATCTGCCCTCAGATTCCCAAATTTTTAGTCATTAGTCATTAGTCATTTATGATTGGAACTAATTATTAACTACTAACCAACGAGCAACGAGTGATATCATTTCCGGTTGCATCGGAATAAGAAAATCGAGTCAACCTCAACAGTCAACAATCATCTCGATCGTGCAACCGGAATTAATATGACGAGTGACGAGTGAGGACTGACTACTGAACAGGCTTAAAATTTTCCAAACCCTGAGTAACAGTAGCTTTATCTATTCGATCGCCCGCTTCAATCTTATCAACAACATCCATCCCTTGCTTCACGTACCCAAAAACCGCATAGCTGCCGTCCAAAAACGGTACATCGGTCAAAGTAAAATAAAACTGAGAAGAAGCCGAATCAGGACTCTGCGATCGAGCCATAGCAACAGCCCCGCGACTGTGCACCAACACGGGTTTCTCCTTAACCCCAGCTTCTTCTAGCGTTTGGCTGTAAGTCGGATTGGCAGCACCTTTAGCTTTAATTTCCAGAGGAATCCTGCGTTCGGTAGAAGTTTTTGGGTCAATAAAACCCCCAGTTCCCAGTCGCGCTGTAGGGAATTTAGGGTCTTTGCCCTGGGGGTCACCGCCCTGAACTACAAAAGGCTGAGGTTCCCGCACGACTCGGTGAAAAACCAATCCGTCGTAGACACCTTTCTGTACCAAATCGACAAAATTGCCCGCAGTAATTGGCGCATTTGTGCCGTCGAGTTCGATCGTAATTGGAGCACCTTTAACCGTCATTACCACCGTTGCTTTTCCTTCCAATCGTGGCAAATTGCTAAATTGCGAACTCGCGGCTACAGCAGCAGGAGAAGGAGATGGAGACAAAGAAATATTTTCACCCGACGCCGGATTCGATGTCGGAGTCGAGTTTGCCACAGGAGAATTACCGCATCCTCCGACAAACAACGCGCCAATTATTAAAAGTGAGAACAACCACCGCTGAATTTTGACTTGCATTTGCATTTGTATTTTCACTTTCACTTTCACTCAATGATGTAAGGTGCGCCATGCGCACCCTAAACTTATCGATTTACCAGGGATAATTTGCACCGCTTCGTGCTCACCCAATATTTATCGATTTGGTGCGAAATGCGCACCCTACGAGACATTACCAATCTAAAATCGCAAATCGCAAATCCCTATAGTCCTTCTAGGGGAACTTGCAAAAATCGAGCCAATTCGGCCGCTTGATTTTCCACTTGCGACAAAGCAATCGGCTGTCCGACTCTAGTCAGGGGAAACTGACGGCGGTCTTTGAGCTTAAGATAAATACTTCGACGGGGACTGAGACCTTCTTTAATGTCCACCCGCACAGATTGCACGTCCGATGTCTTGCAAGTAAAATCAAGCTTGCGGTTTTTGCCGGGAAAACCCCAGCGAAAGATCCGAATGTTACCAGTTTGTCGATCGAACTCGTTGTAACCGCCACCGACATCCCAGAGAATAGTCAGCCACAGGTAAAGCGCCAAAAGTACGCCACAGACACCGTAGAAACCCATCGCAATGCCTTGGGGGATGAAAATGAGCTGAGTCGGGTCAGCAAAAGGCAGCAGGTTAACGTGCAAGTAGCTGGAAATGCCCGACAGCAGGAAACCAGTCCCTCCAATGCTGACCACCGTCGCCCACCAGTAATTGCTGAAGCGGCGGGAGCCCAAAACCGGGTAGCGCAGGACAGGATCGATCGAGGTCATTGTTTTTGCAGTCATAAAATTAAACAGCCTTAAAGCCAAATCTTAATTCAATTAGCCCACCGAGCGTCACGCTTCCCTGACGAGATCGCGATCGACCGATCGGGATTGTGTATCAACACCTGCTAATTATGTTGAAAAATTCTGAACTTCTAATATATAGTTATGTTAACTTTAATTAGAAACCTTGGTCTTTTAACAAGCAAAAGGATTTTACCGCAATGACAATCGCAGTCGGACGCGCCCAGACCGAAAGAGGCATATTTGATGTCCTCGACGACTGGCTCAAACGCGATC